>CAMVOG010000001.1 GCA_947169005.1 uncultured Clostridia bacterium
TACGCGCAGCGCTTCGTCCAGAAGCGCCTCGTCCAGCTCGTTCATGCTGTCAAACAGGTCCTTTCCCGTCATAAGGAAAATCCCTCCTTTTCCAGATAGCTCCGCAGCTTGTTCCGGCTGCGGAAGAGGCTGCTTTTCGCCTTGCTTTCGCTGAGCCCCAGGGCGGCGGCCGCCTCCCGCAGGCTCTCGCAGAGGAAGTAGCGGCGGGCGAAGAGGGCCCGGTCCGTCTCCGGCAGGGTCCGCAGAAAGGCGCTGAGGGTCCGGCCCAGCTCCCGGGCCTCAAAGACCCGGTCCGCCAGCGGGTCCGGCACGCAGGCGTCCAGCTCCGCCGTCCACTCGGTCAGCGCGGCGCTCCGCTTCTCCGCCCCGGCCCGTTCCAGGCGGCCCAGGGCCAGGTTGCGGCAGACCTTCGCCAGCCAGGGGAAGAAGCGGGCGGGACGCTGGGGCGGGATATGCTCCCAGGCCCGCAGATAGGTGTCGTTCTCACACTCCTCCGCGTCCTCCGGGCTTTTCACGATATTTTCCGCCAGCCGCCGCAGGCGCGGGCCATAGGCCTCCCGCGTCCGGGCCACGGCCTCCTCGTCCCGCCGCCAATACAGCTCGATGATGGCGCTGTCCTCCATGCCGTCGCCTCCTTTCCTTTGAGGTCCCTCACCCTATAAGACAGAAAAACGGGGCCAAAGGTTGCGCGGAAAAGGGAAAAAAGAAAAGAGCGCCTCTCTGCGACTAAAAATAGTTGCAAAGAGGCGATTCACGTGGTACACTGTATTGGGAGTGATCGAAATGGGCCAAAAAGAAAAGCTGATCCGGAGGCTCTTGTCCGGCCCAAAGGATTTTACCTTTGAGGAGGCAGAAGAACTCTTGGGCTATTTCGGATACGCCCGATCCAACAAAGGAAAAACCAGCGGCTCGCGCGTGATGTTTGTTGGACAGGACCTTGCGCCGATCTTGCTGC
The DNA here is from genome assembly GCA_947169005.1 of uncultured Clostridia bacterium. Classification (GTDB taxonomy): domain Bacteria; phylum Bacillota; class Clostridia; order Oscillospirales; family Oscillospiraceae; genus RGIG6375. The sequence goes on from CAMVOG010000001.1 coordinate 956, forward strand.
ACAAGCCGCATCCGCGCAAGGAGCTGTTGGATTATCAACTCAAGCAGTTGATCGATATTCTGACGGAGGAGGGACTGCTTTGAACAACACGATGGAATATAAGGGCTACCTCGGCAGCGTTGAATTTTCCGAGGAAGACGCCCTGTTTTATGGGAAAGTATTGGGTGTTCGCGCCTTGATCTCCTATGAGGGGCAGACGGCGCGGGAGCTGCTGGAGGACTTTCACGGCGCGGTGGACGATTATTTAGCCCTTTGCGCCGAAACCGGGACGGAGCCGGAGCGGGCCTACAAGGGCAGCTTTAATGTGCGTGTATCGCCAGAGCTTCATCGGGCCGCGGCCCGTTATGCCGCCGCGCACCAGATGTCCCTGAACAGCTTTGTGGAAAGCGCTCTGCGTCAGTCCCTGTCCGCGCAGTAAGCGGGAAAATGAATCGCCGCCCCGGTTTCGTTCCGGGGCGGCAATTATTTATTCATTATCCCGCAGCCATCTGAGCAGCATATCAAAGGCGTGGTGGGCGGCGACGGTGCGCACCCGCTCCCGCTCCTTCCCGCAGCTCGTCCGGCGGCAGAGGGTGCCCGTCGGGGTGGCGAGGGCCACGTAGACGGTGCCCACCTCGTTGCCCCGCTCGTCCCGGTCCGGCCCGGCGACGCCCGTGGTGCTGAGGGCGAAGTCCGTGCCCAGGAGCTTTCGCGCTCCCTCGGCCATGGCCCGGGCCACGGGCTCCGAGACCGCGCCGTATTCGTCCAAAAGCGCCTGCGGCACCCCCAGGACTCCGGCCTTCACCTCGCTCCAGTAGGAGACGACGCCGCCCTTGAAAACGGCGGAGGCGCCGGGGATATCCGTCATCCGCTTGGCGATGAGGCCCCCGGTGCAGGACTCGGCGGAGCAGAGGGTAAGGCCCCGCGCCTTCAAAAGCGGGAAGCAGGCGGCCTCCAGGCTCTCTACGTCCAGGCCGTAGATCACGTCCCCCACGGCGGCGCGTACCTTTTCCAGCACCGGGGCCATGAGGGCCTCCGCCTCCGCCGTGCTTCCGGCCTTGGCCGTCACGCGCAGGCGGACCTCCCCGGTCTTGGCGTAGGGGGCCAGGGTGGGGTTTTCCAGGCTGTCCATCAGCTCCCGCAGACGTGCCTCCACGGCGCTCTCCCCCATGCCGAAGATCATGATATTGTGAGAATAAAGCCGCTCCTCCGACAGGGCCCGCAGATAGGGCACTGCGGAGAGCCGCAGCATGGCCCGCAGCTCCACCGGGGGGCCGGGCAGCATGAGCACGCGGACCCCCTCCGCCTCAAAGGCGCAGCCGGGGGCCGTACCGCAGGAGTTTTCAAAGACGGTGCAGCCCTCGGGCAGCTCCGCCTGGCGCAGATTGTTTTCCGTCATCTCCCGGCCCATATCCCGGAAGCGGGCGCGGATCTTCTCCGCCTCCTCCGGGTGAAAAACGAGCTTTTTCCCGAAGGCCGCGGCCAGGGTCTGCTTGGTCAGGTCGTCGGTGGTAGGCCCCAGGCCCCCGGAGGTAATGAGAATGTCAGCCCGGCTCCGGGCGATCTCCACCGCCGCCCGCAGGCGGGCGGGATTGTCCCCCACCACCGTGTGGTAATAGGTGTCGATGCCCAGCTCGGACAGGGCGGCGGCGATGTCCGCCGCGTCCGTATTCACGATGTTGCCCAGAAGGATCTCCGTCCCCACGGACAGGATCTCCGCCGTGTGCTTCATGGCCGTGCCTCCTCAGAAAATTTTGATATGCTCCACGCCCTTCACGGCCTCCTCGATGAGGGCCGCGCAGTCCAGAGCCTTTTCCGCCTCCTCCACCTCGGCCAGATTGGGCTTCGTGCGGGGGCGGCGGGGGGTAAAGACGGTGCAGCAGTCCTCATAGGGCAGGATGGAGGTGTCGAAGGTGCCGATGCGCCGGGCGACGGTGACGATCTCCTCCTTATCCATGCCGATGAGGGGGCGCAGCACGGGCAGGCTCAGCCCCGCCCCGGTGACGGCCAGGGCCTGCATGGTCTGGCTGGCCACCTGGCCCAGATTCTCCCCGGTGATGAGGGCGCCGCAGCCGTTGTCCAGGGCCAGGCGCTCGGAAATCTTCATCATAAAGCGGCGCATGATGACAGTGAACAGCTCCTCGGGGCACTTCTCCCGAATTTCCTCCTGGATGTGGGTGAAGGGCACCACCGCCACGGTCATGCGCCCGCACCAGTCGGTGAGCTCCTTCGCCAGGTCCAGCACCTTCTGCTTCGCCAGCTCGGAGGTGTAGGGGAAGGAGAAGAAGTGGACGGGCAGCACCACCACGCCCCGCTTGGCCATCATCCAGGTAGACACGGGGCTGTCGATACCGCCGGAAAGCAGGCTCACGGCCTTGCCGCCCACGCCCACGGGCAGACCGCCCGCGGCGGGCACGGCGTTGGCGTGAACGTAGGCCGCGTAGTCGCGCACCTCCACGTTCACGATCAGCTCCGGCTCGTGCATATCCGCTTTAAGGTGGGGAAAGGCGTCGTGCAGCTCGCCGCCCACGTACTGGGAGAGGGCGATGCTGCTCATGGGAAAGGTCTTGTCCGAGCGCTTGGACTCCACCTTGAAGCTCTTTGCCGCCAGCAGCCGGTCCCGCAGATACTCCTTGGCCGTGGCTAAAATGGCGTCCTTGTCCTTCTCACAGGCGGCGGCCCGGGCCAGGGCGATGACGCCAAAGGTCTTTTTCATGGCCTCCTCGGCGGCGTCCATGTCGATGCCGTCCTCCAGGGGCTCGGCGTAGATGGTGGACTGCACCGAATACACCCGGAAGCGCCCGATGCGCGCCAGCCGCCGGTTGACGTTGGCGATGAGCTTCTGCTCGAAATACTTGCGGTTCAGTCCCTTGAGGACGATCTCGCCCTGCTTGAGTAGTAAAATGTCGTTCATGTGTGGGCTCCAGTCTGTAGTCTATAGTTTTTAGCTATTTTACTCCCAAACGGGGCTGAACGCAAGAGAAAAAGGCGGGGGAAAACGCCCCACGGACCGCAATTGGGTCGTGGGGCGTTTGGCGTATAAATAATTAATCATCTGCATATCGGTTTTGGCCAGCATGGTCGTAGGGGCGGCCTTTGGCCGCCTGCGTCCGCAGGACGCCAGCGCCGCCAGGCGCTGGAAATGAGCTTGCCGCGCCGAACCGCCGGCGGGCGCCCAAAGGGCGCCCCTACGGGTTGGCGCGTTTTTTGAGCTTTGCTGAGTATACCCGATACGCAATTTAAATCATTTGCCTTTCTCAATCTCCACACAGTAATCGCGAATATGGGCAAGCCTTTGTCTGTCACGCGGCAGCATAGAGCTTCACCCTTTCCGCGTATAATATAAACGATCTTACGGAAATAATCTACGGAAAAAAGCCAGTAGCCTGCGCTTCACAAATGTGGATAATGATAGATTTGGAGAATTATGATCCAAGATTGATCCACAAAGCGGGGCGAACGCCGACGCAAGGGTCGTAGACAACGTCGATGTTGCCCTCGACGCCGCCGTCTGGACCGACATACGCAGCAGTGAGGGAATAGACGCCGGGCGACCGCAGCCACCACCTGCACGTGCCGTTGTAATCACTGATGTTAAAGCGCCCCTGCGCTATCGCATATTCTGTCGGCCAGCACTGCCGCTCCTCCTCATTCGACGCATAATAATTCAGCGCCTCCGGGATGCTCAGTAGGAAGATTTTGTCGTTGACATCGTTGCCAGGGTCGGTATCCCACAGTGGGTTTTTATCCGCCGTCACCGTCACCGTCACCGTCGGGATCCTCGCCTGCTCCTCCGCTGTGAACGCCGCGTTCAGAAACTCGTCGTTCAGCCATTTGCGCAGCGAGCAAGTCTCCCAGGTCACAGCGGAATCGGAATGGTTATAACGCTGACAGTCCAGCGCATACCTGCTTACGACCAGCCCGCGGCTGCCATATCGCGCCAGCACCAGCCATTCGATCTTCTCCTTGCCGTTGGTACTATCGTTGTCCTGCTCGTAGTGCCCGAAGTGGATCACATCGCCGACCTGCGCGTCCGCATATTTTGCCGCTGCTTGTCCCGGTCCGCCCTTGGGAATAAGCGGTACAAGAACAAGGACTACGGCTGCGACGATCACGACAGCGGTAGCAATGATGCCGATCATTTTGTGACTCATTATGAAGGCAGACTTGATTTCACTGCCATTATCATTCCCTGCGGCTAATACGCTGCCGCATTCAGGACAGACCTGAGACCCGTCAGGGATCTGTCTTCCGCATTTTCCGCAATACATATTTCTAACCTCCTATAAAGTACTCGGCATAGTTATAAGCCAACTATTTGCTCATTCAATCTGTGGAGTCCCTCAATTTCGTTCCGCAGGAAACGCAAAAAACGGTTTTGCCGTCGTATGAAGCGCCGCACTGAGGGCAGGTTTTTATTTCATCCCGCTCCATCTTTGCCCCGCAGGATGCGCAAAACGCAGAGCCGTTCGGAACATCTTCTCCGCAATTGGGGCATTTGGAAAATCCTTTGATTTGCTTGATTTGTCCCCTGCAATCAGTTATCTGCGTGTTCAACAAGTTGATTTCAGAAATCAAGTCGAATTCCTCTGAAGAGGGGTCATCTTTGTGAGTCGCATAGAAGTTTAAGCCGATCGTATAACAACACTCCTTAATTCTCTTTTCTTTTTCAGAAATGGCGACGTTCAGTTTCACAATCTCTGTCAAGTTTTTGGTCTGCTTTGCGGCGGATTGCCCAACATCTGTAATACTTTTTCCGACCTTTTCAAAGAAAGACATAAAGACATAATTATTATCCTCACTTCTAAAAAACCTGAATAACAATAACTGATATCAGACAATAACCAATATCAGTTATTAGTGCTATACACCATAATCGGTTATGATGCAAGAGAGAATTGGAGTTGATTTCAATGATTTCTTACGCACGATTATGGGAGACGATGAAAGATCGCGGGATCACGCAATATGCTCTGATACACAAATACGGCGTCAGTCCGTCGCAGATCACACGCTTAAAGCGAAACGAAAGCGTCAGCACCCACACGATAGACGTGTTTTGCGGTATTCTCCACTGCCGCGTGGAAGAGATCATGGAGCATATCGAAGAAAAATGACCTCCGCCGCCCGATGGGGCCGCGGAGGTCAGATTTTTTCGGCTTTATTGCCTCAACATTCCATTTTCAAAACCGATGCCTGTTGCGGTCTCCTGAGTACTGAGTACTGAGTCCTGAGTCCTGAGTGCTGGGTACTCCCCTGTTCCCTGTTCCCTGTTCCCTTGTTCCCTGTATTCTCCCTCTTGCATTTTCCCGGCACCCTGCTATAATAAGGCGTTGTTCATATTAGAAAGAAGGCATTTTTCATGAATCTCTTTCTCGCCGCCGCGATCGCGCTGATTGCGGGGCTTCTGGTCACGCGGCTGACGAGCCGCCTGCGCCTGCCGGACGTGACGGCCTATCTGATCGCCGGGGTGCTGGTGGGCCCCTTCGTGCTGGGGCGGCTGGGCGTGCCCGGCCTGGGCTTCAACACCCTGGAGCAGGTGGGCGCCCTGGGCTTCATCCCCACCACGGCCCTGGGCTTCATCGCCTTTACCATCGGCAACGAGTTCAAGCCCTCGGACCTGAAAAAGACCGGCAAAAAAATCCTCATCGTCGGCATCTTTGAGGGCGTGCTGACGAGCCTGGTGGTGGATGCGGTGCTGCTGCTGGCGACTCTCTTCCTCAAGGGCACCGTTTCCGTGGCCGGGGCCATCACCATGGGCGCCATCGCCGCCGCCACGGCCCCCGCCGCCACCCTCATGGTGGTGCGCCAGTACAAGGCCAAGGGCGAGGTGGTGGACGTGCTGCTGCCCGTAGTGGCCCTGGACGACGCGGTGGGCCTCGCGGTCTTCGCCGTCTCCTTCGGCATCGCCCGGGCCCTCTCGGGCGGCACCGTGGACATGATCTCCATCGCCCTGGAGCCCCTGCTGCAGATCGTGCTGAGCCTGGTGCTTGGCGCGGCGCTGGGGGAGGTCCTCACCCGGCTGGAGACCCTTTTCCACTCCAACCGCAACCGCACGGCCATGATCGTGGGCTTCGTGCTGCTGACGGTGGCCCTTTCCATGCTGGAGTTCGACCTTGGCCCCGTCCACATCTCCTTCTCGGCCCTTCTCACCTGCATGGCCCTGGGCGTGGTGTTCTGCAACCGCTGCCCCCTGGCCGACGACATGATGGAGAAGGTGGACCGCTGGACCAGCCCCCTCTTCGCCCTCTTCTTCATCCTCAGCGGCGCGGCCCTGGACCTGAGTGTGTTCCAGAGCGTCGCCGTGGTGGGCATCGGCCTCATTTACATCCTCTTCCGCTGCGTGGGCAAGTACGCGGGCGCGTACCTGGGCACCCGCATCACGGGCTACGGCCCCAAGGTCCGCCGCTGGCTGGGCATCACTCTCTTCCCCCAGGCGGGCGTGGCTCTGGGCATGAGCGTCACCGTCAGCTCCTGGGGCGCGGAGGGCGCGCTGATCCGCAGCATCATTCTCTTCGGCGTGCTGGTCTATGAGCTGGTGGGCCCGGTGATGACGAAATACGCCCTCACCCGCTCCGGCGACATTCAGCCCATGTCCCCCGAGGTGGCCAACCGCCGGGCCAACGCCCTGGCGGCGAAGAACAAATGAATTTTTACAGGCTCTGTCCGCTTTTTCTTGACAGGGCCTGTACTTTTTTATACAATACCCCTGTGATTTAGTGTGATGAAGTATCGATGCTTCACGTGATCGAAAGGATGCGAGCCTATGCTGACTGCTATTGTGGGAACCAACTGGGGCGACGAGGGCAAGGGCCGGATGGTGGACCTGCTCAGCGCCGATTACGATATCGTCTGCCGCTATCAGGGCGGCAACAACGCGGGGCATACCGTGGTGAACGACAAGGGGAAATTCATCCTCAACCTGCTGCCCTCCGGCATTCTGCGGCCCGAAACCGTGAACGTGATGGGCCCCGGCATGGTGGTGGACCTGAAGCACCTCTGCGGCGAGATCGCCCGCCTGCGGGAGGCGGGCATCGAGATCGGGCCGGAGCATCTGAAGCTCAGCGACCGGGCCGTGATCTGCCTGCCCTATCACGTGCTGCTGGACGGGCTGGAGGAGGATCGGCTGGGGGACGCAAAGTTCGGCTCCACCCGGCGGGGCATCGCCCCGGTCTATGCGGACAAGTACATGAAGAAGGCCCTGCGCATGGGCGAGCTGCTGGACACGGCGGAGCTGGAAAAGCGGCTGCCCGGCATCGTGGAATGGAAGAATCTCACGGTGGAAAAGGGTTACGGCGCAGAGGCCGTGGACGCCGGGGCGCTCCTGGCCTGGCTGCGGGAGTACGGCGACCCTCTCAAGCCCTATATCTGCGACGTGTCCGCCTATCTGCGGGAGGCGACGGCGGCGGGCAAGAACGTGATGTTCGAGGCCCAGCTTGGCTCCCTGCGGGACATTGACTACGGCATTTACCCCTATACCTCCTCCTCCACGACCCTGGCAGCCTATGCCCCCATCGGGGCGGGCCTCCCCGGCGCGCGGCTGGACCGGGTGGTAGGCATCATGAAGGCCTATTCCAGCTGCGTGGGCGAGGGCCCCTTCACCTGCGAGCTCTTCGGCCCGGAGGGGGACCGTCTGCGGGAAGCGGGCGGCGAATACGGCGCGGCCACGGGTCGCCCCCGGCGCGTGGGCGGCTTCGACGCGGTGGCCTCCCGTTACGGGGCCATGGTCCAGGGCTGCACGGAGATCGCCCTGACGAAGCTGGACGTGCTGTCCTATATGGAGAGGATCCCCGTCTGCGTGGCCTATGAGATCGACGGGGAGCGGGTGTACGACTTTCCCGTGGGCTCCCGCCTGGAACGGGCCAAGCCCGTCTATGAAACCTTCGAGGGCTTCGGCGCGGATATTTCCCGCTGCCGCAGCTTCGACGAGCTGCCCGAGGCGGCGCAGCGCTATGTGCGCTACGTGGAAAAGGAAGTGGGCGTGCCCGTGAAATACGTCTCCGTGGGCGCGAGCCGCGAGGAGATCATCGTTTTATAAGTGCTTCGTGCAATAGTGCTCAGTGCTTAGTGGAGGTGTCATCATGTCACGACAGACCGTGATCATTCTGGATTTCGGCGGACAATACAATCAGCTCATCGCCCGGCGGGTGCGGGAGTGCGGCGTTTACTGCGAGCTGCTGCCCTGGACCACGCCCCTGGAGCAAATCAAGGCAAAGGAGCCCATCTGCATCATCTTCACCGGGGGCCCCAACAGCGTTTACGCCCCCGACGCCCCGCGGGTGGACCCGGCGATCTTCACCTGGGGCGTGCCGATCCTGGGCATCTGCTACGGCTGCCAGCTCATGGCCCACAGCCTGGGCGGGCGGGTAGTCCCCGCGACCTCGGCCGCGGCCCGGGAATACGGCAAGACGGAGACGGTTTTTGACACGGGCTGCCGCCTCTTCCGCAACCTGCCGGAGGAGAGCGTGACCTGGATGAGCCACGGGGACTATCTGGAAAAGGTGCCCGAGGGCTTCCGCCTCACGGCGCACACGACGGCCTGCCCCACCGCCGCCATCGCGGACGAGAGCCGGGGCTTCTACGGCGTGCAGTTCCACCCGGAGGTAAACCACACCCAATTCGGCAAGGAGATGCTGCACCGCTTCCTCTACGAGGTCTGCGGGGCCCGGGGCGACTGGTCCATGGGGGACTTCTGCCGCCTCACCGTGGCCGCCCTGCGGGAGGAGATCGGCGGCGGCAAGGTGCTGCTGGCCCTCTCCGGCGGCGTGGACTCCTCCGTGCTGGCCGCGCTGCTGGCCGAGGCGGTGGGCAGTCAGCTCACCTGCGTTTTCGTGGACCACGGCCTCATGCGCAAGAATGAGGGGGACGAGGTGCAGGCCGCCTTCGCCAAGTGGGACGTGAATTTCATCCGCGTGAACGCGGAGGAGCGCTTCCTCACGGCCCTGGCGGGCGTGACGGAGCCCGAGCGCAAGCGCAAGATCATCGGGGAGGAGTTCATCCGCGTCTTCGAGGCCGAAGGAAAGAAGATCGGCAGCGTGGACTTTCTCGCCCAGGGCACCATTTACCCGGACGTGATCGAATCCGGCGCGGGGGCCGCGGCGGTCATCAAGAGCCACCATAACGTGGGCGGCCTGCCGGATTTCGTGGATTTCAAGGAGATCATTGAGCCCCTGCGCCTGCTCTTCAAGGACGAGGTGCGGCAGCTTGGCCGGGAGCTGGGCCTGCCCGAATACCTGGTCACGCGCCAGCCCTTCCCCGGCCCCGGCCTGGCCCTGCGGGTCATCGGAGAGATCACGAAGGAGAAGCTGGACATCGTGCGGGAGGCGGACTTTATCTTCCGCGACGAGGCCGCCAGGGCGGGTCTCGCGGGCAGCATGAGCCAATACTTCGCCGCTCTCACCAATATGCGCTCCGTGGGCGTCATGGGGGACGGGCGCACCTATGACTACGCCGTGGCCCTCCGCGCCGTTTCCACCGAGGATTTCATGACCGCCGACTGGGTCCGCCTGCCCTACGACCTGCTGGACCGGGTCAGCGTCCGCATCGTCAACGAGGTCAAGGGCGTCAACCGCGTGCTGTACGACATCACCAGCAAGCCCCCCGCGACCGTGGAATACGAATAAGTACGAAGTCCAAAGAAGGGGCTGTTGCAATCAATCTTGCAACAGCCCCTTTCGCTGCCTGCGGGAACGGGCCGCCGGCGCTTTCTGCGCTTTCTCCGTCGGCGGCCTTGAAAACGCTTCCGATGATCGGTATAATTGTTTATAACGCGGAAGAAAAACGGGTCTGTACGGACCGGATTGGAAAGAACGGGTATGGGTGAAGCAAAAAAGACTCTCCGGCGGATGGGCTTTTACTATCTGCTGATGGCGATCAATATCATCCCCTGCGCAAACGTGATTCCAGACAGCTTTCCCACCCGGAATCTGTCTACGATCTATCTGCTGATCCTGTGCGTGTGCCTCGTATTGTATTACGCCCACAGGGTATCTCCGGCCGGCCGCCTTTCGGCCATGATGATGTCGCTTTCATGGATGGCGCTGCTTCTGATCCTGCTGCGCGGGCTGAAGTACAGCGTTTTTTCCGAGGTCGGCGTTCTGGCCCGGCATATCTGGTACCTGTACTACGTTCCGCTGCTCCTGCTCCCTCTGTTTTTGTTCTATATCTCTCTTCTCGTCGCGTCGAAGGAATCGACGCGCGGCTCCCGGCTGTGGTGCGGGGCGCTGGTACTGACGGTTCTGTTTATCGCCCTGGTTCTGACGAACGACGCGCACCAGCTTGTTTTCCGCTTTCAGCCGGGGTTCCGGCACTGGGACGACAGCTATTCCCACGGCTGGCTCTTTTACACCGTTACGGTCTGGCAATATGCGCTCTATCTGGCGGGCATTCTGATCCTGGTGCGCAAATGCCGCGTCAGCAGCGCGAAAAGGAACGCATGGCTCCTTCTGATCCCCTTCGCGTTCGGGATCGCCGCGAGCGTGCTTCTGATCACGGGAAAGATGCCGAAGCTGGGCGGCACCAACGCCATCGAGTTTCCCGAGACGCTGATTTTAACGGTTGCGGCCGTGCTGGAGTGCTGCATGCAGCTGGGGCTGATCCCCACGAACACCGACTACGGAAGGCTGTTTCAGCATTTTTCCATCGCCGCGCAGATCACCGACCAAAAGGGGAACCCGGTCTACGCCTCCGATTCCGCGGCGCCGCTGACCCCGGCGCAATTTGCCATGGAGGACGGCGGGCGCATGGACGCGCATACCGCGCTGCATAAGAAAGCGCTCCCCGGCGGCTTCGGCTTCTGGCAGGACGATCTTACAGAGCTGGACCGGCTGAACGAGGCGCTGGAGGAGGCGAAGGAGGGCCTGGCGCAGGAGGGAGAGCTGATCCGCCTGCGCGGCGAGCTGAAGGAACGCCGGACGAAGCTGGAGCAGCGGACGCTGGTGTATGACGCCATCGCCCGGCAGACCCAGAGACAGTCCCGGCTGATCTCCGAGCTGGCGCGGTCCGGCCGCGCGGCAGCGGATGCGGCTGCCAGGGACGCTTGCCGCAAGCGGATCATTCTGCTGGCCGCCTATATCAAGCGCTACGCGAATCTGATGCTGCTTTCCCGTGAGAGCGGCACGGTGGACGCCGGTGAGCTGGGGCTCTCGTTCGCGGAGCTGCTTCGCCGCCTGATCGACTGCGGGACCCCCTGTGAGCTCATCCAGAGCGGGGACGGCCTCCTGCCCGCGGAGGCGGCGCTCGCCGTCTTTGAGGCCTTTGAATCACTGCTGGAGGAAAACGAGGCCTCCCTCCGGGGCGTATTCGTCAAGCTCTCCGCTCACGGGCAGGCGACGCTCAAGCTGACCCTGGAAGATCTGACCGTGCCGCTTTCCGCCGTCATGGAAGCGCGTCTGCGGCAGTGCGGCGTCGGGCTCGAAAGTCAGCGGGAGGAAAACGTGAGCTACCTATGCTTCACCCTGCCGAAGGGAGGCGAGCGGGCATGACGGCCTTTGCTTCTCTCTCCGCCCTTGCGCGGGCGCTCTTTGCGCTCTGGGCCCTGCTCCTCTGTCTTGCCAATATCGGCAGCGCGGTGCTCTCATCGGTCAGACGGCGGTTTCGCTTTGCCGCGCTGGCCCTGCTGCTCTTCCTGCCGGTATATTTCCTGTGGCAGGTGATCTTCGATCTCTCCCTGTCCCACAGAGGGGGCACCGCCGTCCCGCTCAGCGTGGCCCTGGGCGGCATTCCGCTGATCGCCTGGCTGCCGGTGTTCGCCCTGCTGACAGCGGCCTCCGCCGTTCTGTTTCTCCGCAATCTCCGTTATGACAGGACCTTCCTTACCCCGGGCACGATCAAGCTCTTCCTTGACGGGCTCCCCTGCGGCGTCTGCTGCTGGGAGGACAGCGGAAGGGTCCTCTTTTCCAACGTGTGCATGAATCGCCTCTGCGCCGCCGTGACGGACGGTCCGCTGCTCAACGGCAATCAGTTTTGGGAGGCGGTCTCCGCCAGGATCCTCACCCTGGATGGGACGGTGTGGCGTTTTTCCTGCCGGGAAATGGATCTGGACGGCCAACGTCTGCATGAGATGATCGCCTCGGACGTTACGGCGGAATACGCCAAGACCATGACCCTGGAGCGGGACAGGGTGGAGCTGGCCCGGCTCAACGAGCAGCTTCGCAGCTACTATCTCAGCATCGACGAGGTCGTGAGCCGGCAGGAGGTTTTGCAGGCAAAGGTGAACATCCACGACGAGATGAACCGGCTGATGCTTTCCACGACCGCCGCGGACGCCGCAGACGAGGAGGAGCTGGACCGGGTCTTCTCCCTGTGGGAGCAAAACGCCCTGCTGCTGTGCATGGAGGCCGGCAGCGACCGGGATACCCGGGCAATCGACAGCCTGGAGCAGCTTGCCGCGGCGCTCAGACTCCGGCTCGTCTGGCAGGGCGAGCTGCCGGAGGCCCTTTCGGAGCGGCAGCGCAGTCTGTTCTTTTCCGCCGCGCAGGAGGCCATGGCCAACGCCGTCAAGCACGCGGAGGCCAAAGCCGTGACGCTGTCCTTTGACGAGAGCGAGGCGGCGCTTTGCTGCCGCTTTTCCAACGATGGGAAGGCGCCCCCCGGCCCGGTGAGCTTTACCGGAGGGCTGCGGAATCTTGCGCTCCTGGCGGAGCAGCAGGGCGCGTCCGTTTCGGTCAGCGCCGAAAACGGCTTTACCCTCTCCCTCTGCTTTCCGAAACATCAACCGAACGGCTGATGCGCTTTTGCGCCGCATCGGGTAAACTGACAGAAAAACCGGAAGGAGGTGCCGAAGTGGCGTACCGTGTTTTGATCGTGGAGGACCAGGCCATCCCGCGGGAGCTGTTTGAGATCTACGTCCACGCTTCCCCGCAGTTTGAGCACGTGCTCTCGATCGCCAACGCCTCGGCGGCCCTCTCGGTCTGCCGGAACAACGCGGTGGATCTGATATTGATGGACGTGATGACCGAGCTGGGGCAAAGCGGACTGGACGCGGCGGAGCAGATCAAGCGGGAGTTCCCGCAGATCAGGATCATCATCGTCACCTCCATGCCCGAGTATTCCTGGCTCAGCCGGGCGCGGAGGATCGGGGTGGATTCCTTCTGGTACAAGGACGGCCACAAGGACGGCATTCTGGACGTGATGGAGCGGACCATGGCGGGGGAGCACATTTATCCGGACGAGACCCCTCTCATCCGCATCGGCAACACCACCAACCGGGAATTCACCGAACGGGAGCTGGAGATCCTCAAGGAGCTGACCACCGGAGATACCAACGCCGAGATCGCCCGGCGGCTCTGCGTATCGGTGGCCACGGTCAAAAGCCACATCCTGCATCTGATGGAGAAGACCGGCTTCCGGACCCGCACGGAGCTGGTATCCGAAGCCAGGGGACTGGGCATCGTGATCAAGGACAGGCGGGAGGAAGAATAGCGTTTTTCCATACGGATCGGCCGGACGCGCATGCCGCGCGTCCGGCCGTGTGTCGACAAAGTGTCGACGCACGGCGTAAGAAGGGAAAATCAAACCGATTTTCCCTTCTTACATAGATGAAAACGTGAGGGGGAGTCCCCTCCCCCTCACAGACCCCCATGCGAATCCGCAAGGGTCAGTTTATGTTTACGTTTGTTTACAGTCTGCCGGACGCGCATGCCGCGCGTCCGGCTTTCTTATGGCAAAAATCAGCCGATCGGTTGATGCGGGGCAGAGAGCCTTCTGCTATGCTTACAATTGGGTTATACTACAACGCTCAAACAGAACGGAGGTCCGCATATGAAGAATCATCCCATCCGGCGCGCCCTCAGCGTGGTGCTGAGTCTGGTCATCGTGCTTGCGCTGATCCCGGCGATCTCACCGACGGCCTTTGCCAATATGCATTATCACGGCCATGAAGTCAACGGCGACAGCGTGACGCTGTACTATTCCTGCAACACCTGCGGCGCGGATTATGAGGTCGACGCGAGCCTCGAGGATTATATCAATGACGGCTGGCTGCCGATCATCGAGGCGGACTGCACCGACATTGAGCTGAACACCGACTATTGCCAGATGTGTTTTATGGACCACGTCTGTATGGAGTGTCTGACGCCCATAGAGGAGTGCGAATCGTTCTGCTACAACTGCCACCAGTGCTGGGACTGTGAGAACGATAATCACTGCAGAAGATGCGGCCAGTGCACCAACGAGATGTGCGAGGATTGCCTGGAGGTCGATATCCATCTCTGCGTGGACTGCCACGAGGACTACTCCAAGTGCGAGGGCTGCGGCCGCTGCCTCTACGCGCTGATGAAAACGGAGGAGGTCTGCTTCAACGAGCAGATCCGGGATACGCATTGCACGACCTGCGACGAGCCCTGGGTCTGCATCGAATGCGGATACTGCTTCTATCATCGCGAGGAGTGGTTCTGCTCAACCTGCGATATGTGCCTGGAATGCGCGCGAGAAGCGGGCATGCACTGCAAAAGCTGCGTCGGCTGTTTTGACAGCGAGGTGGAGCTCTGCGAGGAAAGCGGAGAGCTCTGCCTGGACTGCTGCGTCGAGGCCGGCAACCACTGCGAGATCTGCGGCGATCACGTCGACGAGTGGTGCGAGGGCGGGAAGGACTGCCGCCACTGCGCCGACTGCGCGATGGATCAGGGCTGGATCTGTGAAAGCTGCGGCCAATGCGTCATCTGCAACGGCCTGGAAAACTGCGAGGACTGCGGCTACTGCATGGAGTGCTGCCTGGAAAACCGGGCGGACGCCGGCTGCGAATGCCTGGAGTTCTGCCCGGAAAGCGCGGATTTTGAGAACGAGGAGCATATGTGCGCCCAGTGCATGGCGCATTTCTCCTGCGAAAATGATTTCTGCGAGTTCTGCGGCCTCTGCGAGGATTGCTGCCGGGATAACGCCGAGGCGGAGGGCTGCGTCTGCGGCCTCTGCGTGGAGGACGGTGAATTCGACCAGCACGTCTGCTCGCAGTGCGGCGAGCCCACCTGTACCCGCGGCGATTTCTGCGACGTCTGCGGCCTCTGCGCGTCCTGCTGCCTGGAAAATTCCGAGGCGGCGGGCTGCTCCTGCGGCATCTGCGTGGAGAGCGACGAGTTTGAGGACGCGTTCCACAAGTGCAGCGGCTGCGGGGCGCGCTTTTCCTGCAGCGTGGATTTCTGCGAGAGCTGCGGCCTGTGCGCATACTGCTGCAAGGACGATCCTGCCGAGGTGCAGTACCACGGCAGCAATACCGAGCCCGGCACGATCTTCCTGCAGCCCTCCGACCGGACGAGGGCCGTTTCCCGCAATAACGTCTACGACCGCGCGGAAAACACGGTCTCCTTCCGCGTCCGGGCCTATGATCCCCTGGGCGGCCTGCGGTATCAGTGGTACTATACGGTGGACGGCGGCGAGCCGGTGAAATTAGTGAACGCCGGTCATACCATCGAAGCATACGGCGAAACGCTCGTCCTTGTGGGTGGCGCGGAGACGGATACCCTGACCGTCGCCGTTCCCTGCGACGCCTGCCACAGGGAGTACCGTTATTTCTGCGTCGTTTCGGACGGCGGCGGAACGGTGCTCTC
Organism: uncultured Clostridia bacterium; assembly: GCA_947169005.1. Taxonomy (GTDB): domain Bacteria; phylum Bacillota; class Clostridia; order Oscillospirales; family Oscillospiraceae; genus RGIG6375. The sequence goes on from CAMVOG010000001.1 coordinate 16,477, forward strand.
CACCTCCGAGGGCGCGCGGCTCTATGGCAGGCACAGCTTCGCCTGGCAGCGCCTTGACGACGAGTACCATCAGCAGATCTGCGTGGGCGAGGGCTGCGGCGAGACCGAAGGCGGCATGAAGAAGGCCCACGAGATCGGCCCCTGGAGATTCGTGAGCTATGCCACCGCCACCCAGGGCGCCAGAATGGCGCGGAGCTGCAGCGTCTGCGGCAGCGTCTGCGAGAGCACGGTCACGGAGCCCCTCGGCGCCGACCACACGGCCCACGATTACGTCTATACCCCGGTGATCGGCACGAACGCCGACGGCGATCCCGTCTCTCACGCCCACGTCAGACTCTGCCGCTGCGGCAGACAGGACGGCGGAGAAGAAGCCCACGTCTGGGGTATGTGGATCGTCACCCAGCCCGCCACGGAGAACAAAAAGGGCTCCAAATACCACGACTGCCTGCTCTGCCATTACCGGGAGACGGTAGAGATCCCGCGCCAGACCCACGAGCACCTCTGGAACCTCCACGACTATGAGGCGGAGTTCTATCGCGGCGGATACAGCAGCAAATCCCACTTCCAGTACTGCGGCGACCCGGACTGCAACGCCGTCGCCTTCGTGGAGCCCCACGTCTATTCGAGCTGGAGCTGGCAGACGGAGACCGGCACGCCCAACCTGGGCCTGAAGGACGCGACGATCAAGCGGACCTGCGAGATCTGCGGCTACGTGCAGGAAAAGATCATCCACAAGGATTATCGCCCGCTCTGCTTCCAGAACGCCAACCTCACCGCCGTTTCCGCCGACAACCGCTGGAGCAGCAATAAGTATACCCGCAGCGTCACGGCGGCCCCGCCTCCGGGCTACTATTTTACCTACTGGGAAAACGTGGGGCAGGGCCCCATCAAGTTTGAGGAATACCATGAGGAGGTCCCCTATCTGGGCACCGTCTGGAAGACCTATACCAAGACTGACGAGACCATCGTGATCTCTCTGGATAACTTTGACGCGGACGGAAACTACCTCCCGCTGGAAACCATCTACGAGCTGCGCGCCAACGTGGAGCGCTATGACAACAACGTCATCCTGTACGATACGAATCGCAGCCCGGTCTATACCCTGACCCCGGAGGAGGATATGGCGGACAACGGGCTCTTCGGCGCCCCGGCCGTGAAGGACGAGGCCAGTCTCATGGGCGCGGACCACGGCGTGATCTGGTATGAGTCCCAGACGGAGGACGAATACGGCTACCGCACCGTGACCCTGCATCTGAACGGTTATGACGGCGGCGCCATCGAGCTGGAGGACACGGGGCTGCCCTGCAATCTCCACATCATCGTGGACGGGGATTCCGATATCACCACCACCGGGCAGCAGGGCATTCTGGGCTGCCTGACGGGCGGCGACGTGACCGTTTCCTCCCCCAACGGCTCAGAGCTGCGCATCAACGTGCGCAGCGGCAAGGAGGACTGCTACGGCATCCGCACGGGCCGCGCGAGACAGTACCACAGCGACAAGCTCACCCTCTGCGGCAGCGTCAGCGTGCAGATCAACGTGACCAACACCTTCGGCAGCTCCCTGGGCGCGGCCTACGGGCTCTACTCCAACTCCTGGGTGGCGCTGGAGGAGGACGCCTCGGCGGAGATCACCGTCGGCAGCTACGCCTACGACGTGGCCTATGACGGGCAGGTGCTCGTTTCGGCGGCGGCCATCCACGCGGACAAGGAGCTGCAGCTCAACACCACCGGGCATCTCTTTATCGACGCCTCCAACGTGGACGTTGCCAACGGGCGGAAGGGCCTGGGGATCGACGCCAAGAACACCCTGATCGACAACGTGGGCCAGATGGAGATCACCTATCCCGCAAACACCCGGAATGCCTATAATCACGCGCCGACCTATGACCCGCAGCGCTTCATATTCCTCGCCTCCGACGACGGCATGAGGCGCTTCGTCAAAAACGGCGTCGCCGTGTCCGTTCACCCGGTCAGGCATCTGCTGGTCGAGCCGGGTTATCCCGTGCACTTCGATGTGGCTGAGGGCGGGACGCTGAACGTGGAGAGCGTTTATCAGAATGCCGCCGGGGACTATCTGGTGCGGCCCGGGGACAGCCTTGTTTTCTACACGGCCCCGGCGCCGGGACGCTGCAACGAGACCGTGCTCGTGGACGGGAGCTTCGTCAAGCCCGGCGCCTCCGACGACGGCGTGCGGACGAAATACGTGCTGGAAGCGGTGAACGGCCCCCACACGGTGAAGGTGGGCAATGGGGTGCTCTTTGTGCCCTTCGCCTCCCAGCCGAAGCTGTCCCAGACGGACGTGTTCTTCGGCAGTGAGGCTTATCTCACCTACCGCATGAACGACGTACTGCAGGCGCTGAAGAGCCATGAACAGTTCGGCGGCAGCGCCTCGGCCGACCCGAAGTTTGCCGTACAGGGGCAGAGCGGCAGCTACAGCGGCGGCAAACCGCTCAGCGGCAGCCAGACCATCAACCGGGTATTCCTGCAATACAAAAACGAGCTCAGCGGCGAGTTTGAAAACACCGGCGTCAGCTTCACGCCCACGATCCTCGGCAGCGTCAGCTTCACCGACGAAAAGAACGCCGCGGCGCTGAAAACCGTCCGCTATCGCCTGATGGTGCTGTATGACGGCATGGAGTACACCTCCGACGAGTTTACCGTCCACTGGACGGACGACCCTAACGACGCGCCGGAGAAGATGACCGCGGCGGTGGAGCTCTACATAAAGAACGGCAAATTTGCAAACGGTGCGAGCTGCTATGACGGCGGCGCCTGGGTGCGGCTGGACAGTAAAACCGACGTGCTGGTTTACGACGTTTCGGGCAGCGAATGGTTCGGCCGCGCCATGTCCGGATCGGACTACGCCCGAAACAGAAAAACGGGCGACCTGATCCTCTTCGCGGAGTTCGATTACCACACCGGCGTTCTCACGCTCTTCGGCGATCATTACTACGTCGATTTTGACGGCGACGGTGAAGAGGAGTGGTACGACCTCGGCGGAGAGATCGCGGCGATCCGCGTGCCGGAGGAGGACGCCGCGGGAACGCTCGTCATCAACGTGCAGGACGACACCTGGATAGAGGGCGATTACGACGCCTTCGGCTGGGACGCCTGGAACTACGGCGACGGCAGCCTCGTCCGCGGGCAGCAGCTCTACGCCCAGACCGACCTGATCGTCAATGAAAACGGCGGCGTCCGCGTCACGTCGAAGAGCGGCGCGGTGCTCGACCTGGACCGCTGCGGCAGCATGCTCCACGAATCGGAAGCGAGGGAATACGCCGGCATCCGCGCCTCCGGTGATATCAGCATAGAGGGCGACGTGAGCGTGCAGATCGGCATCGGCCTCAACAGCCTCTCCGTCTGGTGGAACAACTACGGCGCGGACCGCTATGGCCTTGTAAGCGAGGGCGCGGTCACCGTCCGGGACACCGCTTATCTGCGGGTCCGCTTCACAGCGCCCGAGGGCAGGCACATGATCGGCGCCGCCACGGGCATCCACGCGGCGGAGATCATGCTTACGGGCGATTCCGTGACGGAGCTGGACTGCAGCTCCGACAGCGTCCACGATAACGTTACCTGTTACGTCCTCTCCACGGAGGCTCTCAGCGTTATGGAGAGCGCCGGGCTCACGGTTACGGCGCAGGGCGATATCCCCATCCCCATCTGGGTGGATGGCGATATCCTCCTCGCCACCGACGACACCGTGACCGTAAACGCTCTGGGCAGCGGCGAGGCCACGAACTGCTTTGAGTACGCGGGCGAAATGCACATCATGGCGCCCACGGCCCTCAAGGCCGCCTACCGGGACGGCACGGAGGACGCCGGCCTCGTGTATTACCTTGAGCCCGTCCTGGACGGCGACTTCGTCATCTATCACAGAGCGGGCAGCGAAACGGAGAACGGGCTTGCCTCGGAGCAGTACTATCCCGGCGTTCCCTACGCCGTCACAGTGAATACCGACCCCGGCGTGGACACCAACAACGAATACACCGGCTACGAGGAGAAGTACCCCTCCCACAGCGTGACGGTAGAGCGCGGGGGCGCTGCCCTCTACACCCGGACGGGTACGCCGGAGAGCCTCGACGTCTGCGCGGGCGACCGGGTGACCTACACCGCGGCGGAGCCCATCACCGGTTATGCCTTCGGCGGCTGGGCGCTCACGTCGAACCTGACGCCCGAGGAGCTGGTGATCGAGGGCCGCTCGATCTCCTTCACCATGCCGGATCGGGACGTTTCCCTCCACGCGGTCTATACCTGCGAGGCCTTCAGCGCCGAGCCGCCGCTCTTCGTCTTTACGGACAGCGACGCCACCGAGGGGCTCCTTTACTGGCGGGTCGATACCGAAATCCCGTCGGTCCAAGCCGTGGTGCTGGAATATCTCACGGAAAACGAGAACGGCGAGAGCCAATGGACCCCCCTCTACCGCTACGAGGACGGCGCCTGGCAGGGCTGGGATATGAAGGAGGACATGCAGACCTGTACGAACGGCACGACCGGCGAGCGCTACTACGCGGGGGTCTCGCGCATCGGCCGCGCCGGGGTGAGCGCGCTTCCAAGGACCGTGAACACGGACGTATCCACGACCTACCGCCTCTATTTCTGGGGCAACGTGGAATATTACAGCCAACCCTTTACCATCGACCCGAAAAACGGCGTCCACGTTCTTCTCTCGCAGGACGCCGCGTCTCCCGACCTCGTGATCCCCGCGGATTACGTCGGGACGGAATATACCGTCGATCTGTCAAGATACCTCTACGCGGATTACGGCAGCATGAGCTATTCGGTAACTCTCGGCGACCTCTTCGGCCCGCTGGACGGCGGCGTGTGCGAGGCGAGCGTATTTGAAAACGGGATGCTGCGCTTCGTCCGCAACGGTGCGCATGGGCCCATCTACGGCATAGAGGGCTCCGCCTGCGTCACCGCGACGGACGGGAAGAGCGGCAGGTCCTTCCGCATCCCCTTCGATTTCGGCGATATCTACGACGCCGAGGTCTATCCGCTGATCGTTTCCGGCAGGAAGGTCAGCTCCCACAACAAGGACGACGTCCTTGGGGACGGCACGGTCTCCTATGACCCGGAGACCAAGACCCTTACGCTGGAAAACGCCGCGCTGGACGAGCTCTATCCAATGCCCTCCGACGGCGGGCTGCCCGGCGCGGCCTACGCGGTCGTGGCCGCGCGGGATCTGACCGTCCGTCTGATCGGCGAGAACGTCATTTCCGCCGACGCCAGCTCCTACTGCCACGGCCGGGCCGACCACAGCTTCAACGGCCCCATCGTCGGCATCGGCAACGCGATCAACGAGGCCTGGCGGCCCTCTCTGACGGAGGAGGACAGCTTCGCCATCACCTTTGAGGGCCCCGGCTCGCTCTCGATCCGGGTCGGCGGGGATTCCGGCGCCGCGATCCACGCCATCGGTGACGTGACCGTGAACGGCGCGGAGCTGACGCTGCGCGCCGGCTACAGCGGCCTCACTTCGGAGAACGGTTCCTTTATCATGAACGCCGGAACGGTGGATATCGATACCGCGCAGATGAGCTGCGTCGAGCTCTCCGGCAGCACGGCCCGCTTCACGGTGAACGGCGGCACGCTGCGGCTGAACGGCGGCACGGACAGCTATGCGGTATCCATGAGCGCCACTGACTATCAGAACGCGGAGTATTTCCAGCTCTATGACGGCGAGCTGCTCCTGCAGACCAAATCGGCAGCCTGGGACCTGAGTAGCCGCGATATGTACTACACCGATTGGATGTACAAGGCCCTGGACGCGGAGGGGAACGACGCCCACGACGCCGTGGAGGCGCCCGCCACGATCCGGACGCTGGATTATCTGAAATTCATCCGGATCTACCCCATCTGGGTCAACGGCGAGCAGTTCACCTCGGAGCATCTGACCGTTGCCTGCGGCTACGGCAGCGCCGTCTATGAGCCGACAACGAACACGGTCGCGCTCAACAGCGCGAAGATCACCAGAGGCGTCGCCTATTGGTGGGGCGGCGAGATGGCCTCGGGCATCTATGCCCAGCAGCCTGTCAAGCTCAGTCTCTCCGGCTTCAGCACGATCGACCTGTCCTCCAGGACCTATCTGGACCGGAACGGCCGACCCTATGAGCTTCTGGATGAAGAGACGGAGAACGGCCGGAAGCTGTATGGCCTGTACGTTGACAACGTCTATGAGGCCGCGGACCCCGTCCTTGACCTTTGCGGGGCGGGAAGCCTCACGGTCAAGGGCGTGCAGACCGGCATCGAAACCAACGCCGTGCCGATCTCCGTGAACGGCCCCAGGCTGAACATTGCGGGCTGTGAGGGCGGCATCAGCGCCGATATGACGGTGAACGCCGGCGCACTCACGATCGCGGCCTCGGCCTACGGCATTTACGGAACGTTGGATACGGCTCAGTATGGGCCTCTCTACGCCTACGGCGGCGCGACGCGGGACGAGAGCGTTCTGCTCGAGCTGGAGGAAACCGGGGCGGCGACGGATCGGGGCTGGGGCTATAGCTTCCCGTATTTCAGACTCGGCGGCTCTGAATGGAGCGTCGCCGGGGCGCAGGTAAGCGGCACGGCGGCGAGCTGGAACGACGTGGACGACGCGGTGTATCTGCTCTGCTCCTCCGCCGTTTCCGAGGCGGATATCCGGGCCGCGTGGGAAAACGGCAGCTACGCGGCGCTCCCGGGCGCCGCAGTCCCCGCGGAGAAGGGCGGGATCAGCGCCGCCGCCGTGGACGGCAGGGCGATGTACGCCCAGAACTTCTCCTTCTCCGGCGTGGCGGAGGGCGACTATAAGCTGGCCGTCTGCAAGCCGGACCATTATCCCCTGATCACGGCGGTGACCGTTGCCGGTGATACGGCGCTGGGAACGCTGCGGCTCACGCTGCGCGGCGACGTGAACGAGGACGGACAGGCAGACCTTGCAGACGTCCGCCTGCTCTTCCACGCCGCCTCCGGCGCAGAGACGGCATCCGGCCCGGCGGCAGACGAGAACGGGGACGGCCGCGTGAACAACCGGGATGCGATTCTTCTTTTCCGCCGGATCGTATCATAATGCTTATGCCTGTTTGCGGAGACTGCCCAAAGCGCACCGGACTCAATACGCGGCGCACTGTATCAAAGCATAGTTTCTTTTCCAGCATGAACGGCGTGGGCCGGTAGTCCTTCAGCTTGGGATAGTTCGCCGGTCGCTTTTCCCGCGCCATTAGGCGTCACCTCCCAGCAGGGCCTCCATCTCATCCTCGCTGTCCCTGCCAGTGGTATCCGCCACGATGCGGGAGCGGGACGCAGGCGTCAGGCCGAACTGCTCGGCAACGGTGACCGGCAGCACCTTCAGTTCAGCGGTCTTCATTGGTATCCTCCTTCTGCAGGTTGGCGATATGCCGGTTGATGTACCACACGGCCTTCTGCAAATCCTCCACAGTCTTTGCAGGGTCTTTCTTCCCGGCGCGGGAAATATACTTCACGGCGTTGCCGAGGTGGTATCCGAGGCGCTTGTCCTCGATGTAGTCGATGACCTCAATGGCTCCGTCCGTGTAATGAGCGGGATGGTTAATCGGGTCGTTCATTCAGTCTTACCTCCGTCTCCCAGTTGGGGTGCCGCGTCCGACGCTTGTGAAAGGCCCAGCGGCATTGGTCCGAACAGAACTTCTTCGGTCTGCCGTTCGTGTTTGAAATGATTGCCGTGCCGCAGTACGGGCAGAAGCGTTTCGCGCAGCCTGCGATAAATTCGCTCAGATCCGGCGATTCATATTCAACCTGCATAGCCGTCCTCCTTGGCACGAAACTATCTACGGCCTCCGGGGTTGACCCGTCAAGAATCGTGTGTTATTGTTGTATCAATGATTTACACGAAGCCGAGAGAACATGGGCCAGTGTAAACCAGACTCCTCCCGCAGATGATAGCTTCCGCAACACCTTGCCCGCAGCGTTTTGTTCCGATTGCTACGAGCCACGGGCCTAAATATGACTCTCGGTAGTCGGCCACCGTAGATTGCGGGGTTATTCATAAGGCTTGGTCATAGCTTGCCGGTTTCGGCTGAGCTGCTGAAACAGCCGATATGAGAACCGTCTGCGGAGAAAGGAGATAGTCATGGCACAGAAGAAGGTATCGAGTAAGACGCATACCCAGCAGCAGTTGGATGATTATGCGAACCAGCATAACCCCAACAACAAAGCCTACAAAGCAAATCAGGCGAACAAATCAAAGCAGCTGTCAGATCGGAAAAACGAAAGGCGTAACAAAGAATACACTGACAACTACACCGACGTCGAACGGTTCTGCTTAGGCTGGTGCGAAGACTAACTGAAACGGGGGACTCCGGGAAACCGGAGTCCCTCACGTTTTAGTAGTGGTAGGTCGGCGTCTGATCCTCGCGGCGGGTCTTCCGGTCGTGGCAGCGCTTACACAGCGGTCGCCAGTTGCTCCGGTCCCAGAACAACTGCTCATTACCTCGGTGCGGGACGATGTGGTCCACCACAGTGGCCTTCGTGTATCTGCCGTCCTTCATGCACTCTTCGCAGAGCGGGTGCGCCTGCAGGAAAGCACGGCTGGCCTTCTGCCACGCTCTGCCGTAGCCACGGCTGGCGGCGGACCGGACCTCCTCCGGGTGCAGGGGCTTGTGCGTCTCGCAGTACTTAGTGCCGGAGGGAACAAGCGCAGCACAGCCGGGATGCTTACACGGTACCTTCGGTTTCGTAGGCATCAGCGCACCAGACCCCATTCCGCAAAAGCCGAAGGTCGATCTGGATGGCCAGCGTCCGCTCCCGTTTCTCCGACAGGAACTGCGGCAGCAGCAGATGCGGAGCCAGCGGCACGAAGCCCCGGTCCACGGCATGGCGGCAGTAGCGCCGTGCCATCTCTGCGTTGTGCTGCTCGTCCCCGGAGAACTTGGAGCAGATGTAAACGATCTTGCGTTCCAAAGCAGAATCCTCCTTTCGTTGTTCTGCTTTCCTACGCCCAGCACGGCCCCGGATTTACAAAAGAAAACCAAAAAAGAGCGGCCTCATTCCTTATTTGAAAAGGAACGGAGCCGCTCATTTTTGTTTTGTAAAAAGTCCTCCCTTCTGGGCGTAGGAAGGTGGACGCACAGAGCTGCAAAAGTTTTTTGTAGAAACCGCAGGCTTCTGGGCGTAGGAATACGAGAACGACAGAAAGGAGGACAACCCCAATGAAGAAAGAGGAGGCGCTGCGGAGCCTCCGGGCCGCCGGGGAGCCCGTGGCCGGGCCCCTACAGTTAAAATCGTCGCGCATATAAAACAGCCCGCCATTCCGATCCAATCTGATGACTGATTCGGAATGACGGGCCGGGATTCGCTTCTTGCCTCTCGCCCGCTTGTATGGTTTACGGCGCCATCGCCAGCGTGGCGACGTCGCTCGTGACGGTCCGGCCATATTTGTCGGTGACGACGCACCAGACCTGCCGCCCGGACTTGCTCGGCACCATGGCGACGGAATAGGTGGGGCCCGTCAGACCGCTCCTGAACGTCCGCCCGTTGGCCTCCCTGCCGTACCACTGATAGGTCAGCCCCTCGCCGTCGGCGGCCACGGTGGTGGCGGCGATCTCGCCCCGCGCCACGGTGACGCTCCCCGGCTGGCCCGTGATGCTCGGGCCGTGGTATTCCGTCGGGATCACCATCGTCAGCGTGAAGACCGCGCTCTCGGTCTTTTTGCCGTAAGCGTCCGTGACGACGCACTTGACCTGGCGGCCCGACTTCGACGGGACCATCTTCACGGAATAGGTGTCGCCCTTGAGGCTGCTGCGGCTCCAGGGGGCGTTTTCATCGGCGCGGAGATACCACTGATAGTGCAGGCCATCGGCGTCCCCGTTCGGGCCGGCGGCGGTGACGGTAACGCTGGCCAGCTCGCCCGCGTCCACGTCCGTATGGATATCGCCCTCGCTGACAGTGACGGTGGGGCGCTCATAGCCCGCGGGCCTGTCGTAGCCGATGGTGACGGGCTCGCTCGTCGCGCTGTTGCCCCAGGCGTCCGTGACGACGCACCAGACCGTGCGCCCGTCGCGGGCGGCGGTCATAGCCACGGAATAGATCGCGGCGTCCGGGCCCTTGATGTTGCTCCGGCTCCGGCTCTCGCTGCCCTTGTTCTGAATGTACCACTGATAGTGAAGCGCTCCGTACCCCGTGGCCGCCACGGTGACGAAGGCCGTCTCGCCCGGGCTGACCTTCGCGCTCGTGTTCACCTCGTCAACGGTGACGGTCGGGGCCTCGTAATCCTCGGGATAGGCCACGCTCAGGATCGCCTCGCGGGTGGTGACGCTGTTGCCCTCGGCGTCCGTGATGACGCACCAGACGGTGCGGCCGATCTTGCTCTTCACCAGGGCCACGGAGTAGGTGTCGCCCTTGAGGGAGCTTTTGAACTCCCGCCCGTTGGCCTCTCTGCCGTACCACTGGTAAGTCAGCCCCTCGCCCTCGGCGATCACGGTAGTGCTGGCGATCTCGCCCAAAGGCACCGCCACGTCCGCGGGCTGCTGCAGGATGGTGATGGGGTCGTCAGGGAACAGGCCAACGGGTCTGGTCTCGGTCTCGCCGCAGTTGGCGCAGACGCGGATCTCCTCGCCGGGCTCGCTTTCGGTGGGCTCGATCGTGCGCATCCACTCGCTCCAGTCGTGGCCGAGAGCATTGGTGTAATCGTCCTCATAGCTGTCACCGCAGCGGGAGCAGGTATAAACGGTGCAGCCGCCCTCCGTGCAGGTGGGGTCGTTGACGACGGCGTCATAGTGATGGCCAAGGGCCGCCACCGGCTGCGTCTCGGTCTCGCCGCAGCGGGCACAGATGCGGGTTTCTTCGCCCAACTCGGTGCAGCCGGGTTCCATCGTTTCCTCCCACTTGCCCCAGTCGTGGCCGAAGATCGAGCAAACGCTCACCGTTGTAACGGTTACCTGCGCCTCCGCGTCAGCGGGATCATCGCCGCGCACCGCCATTCCGCTGACCGTTACCTCGCCGACGATCTCGCCCGCGTACACGTCGTCCTCGGTCACGACGTAGACAAACGAGACGGAAATTTCTTCGCCGGGGGCCAGAATAAAGCAGTCGCTGCTGAAATCGGCCTGAGAGCTTTCGATGACGACGTCTTCCACCGCAACATCGCCCGCGTTGCGCACCGTCGCAGTGAAGGTGATCTCGTCGCCGACAGTCACGGAGTCGGTTTTGTCCGCCGCCAGCTCGGCCTCCAGCACCGCCTGCGGCACCGCGAGGAGCACGCTGACCTCAGCGTCCGCGTCCTCGGGAGCATCGCCATAAGCCGCAAAGGCATAGGCTGTGAGTCTGAACGAGAGCAGATCGTTGTATGCGAAGTCCTCCGCCGTCACCTGGTAGGTAAACGTGAAGGCAGTCGTATCGTCAGGCTCCAGCTCGAATTCGCAGCCTTCAAGCTCAATGAGCTCATTGCCGTCCTGGTCGAGCACCCAGCAATTCCCCACGCCGCCGCTCAGGGAAACGTTGCCCGCGTTGCGCACCGTCGCAGTGAAGGTGATCTCGTCGCCGGCGTTCACGGCAGCATCCGAATCCGCCGTCAGGTCGACCTCCAGCGCCGCCTCTGCCTTCGCCATCGCGACGTTCACGGACAGGCTGTCACTTTCGTCAAGCACGAAGGAGAAGTCCTCCGCGGGGAGATAGCCCTCCGCGGGCTCGATCATGCGCAGCGTATACTCTCTGCCGATCGCCAGCCTTGTGATCTCGTGCGCCTCGCAGCCGCTTTCCCACGCTTCCACCAAGCCGTCCTCATCGTCAAGGACCTCCAGGGCCGCGCCCGCGACGGGATCGCCGGTGACCGCGTCCACGGTATTGATGATCGTCCGCGTCGGATCTATACGGATGGGCAGGATCACGTCCCCGTTATCCTCCGGGAGGATCTCGTCACCGCCGCTCATGACCGCGCCGTCGGCTTCAAAATAGAAGACCGGCTCAGTGTCCGGGGGGATATATCCCTCCGGCACGGCGCTCACCCGCAGGGTGTATTCCTCGCCCGCGGTCAGCCCTTCCAAACAATAGGGCTCGCTGCCGCTGGTCCACTCATCCACGACGTCGCCGTCGGCGTTCAGGATCTGCATGACAGCGACCTCCAGCCGATTGCCGTCTGCGTCCACCGCGTCGAAGCGGACGCGGGTCTTTTCAAACTCCACCAGCAGGACGGGGTTGTCCTCATCGTCCGTCGTGGTGCTGCCGTCGTAATCCACGCTGCCGTCGGCGTTGAGGGAGAAGATGGTATCCGCCGGGAGCAGATAACCCTCCGGCGCGCAGTCCGCGTGCAGGGTGAATTCCGCGCCCGTGAAAAGCCCATCTCTGCAATGGGTCTCGTTGTTGGAGCTGCTCCATGAATCCACGAGTATGCCGTCAGGGTCATAGAGATTGATCTCGGCGCCCGCCGGCCGCGCGCCGGTGCGGGCGTTCACCGCGTGGATGCGGTCACGGGGTCAGTCCATCCCCACCAGCAGGACGGGGTTGCCCTCATCGTCCGTCCCGGTACTGCCGTTGTATTCCACGCTGCCGTCGGCGTTGATACGGAAGGCGGTATCCTCCGGGAGCAGATGCCCCCCCGACACGGAGTCCGTGTGCAGGGTGTACGTCTCCCCCACGGAAAGCCCCTCTACACAATGGGTCTCGCTTTCGGAGCTGGTCCATGACTCCACGAGCACATTGTCAGAGTTATAGATCTCGATCAGGGCACCCGCCAGCCGCTCGCCTCTGACTGCGTCCACCGCGTCGATGCTGACGCGGGTCTTCTCAAACACCGCCGTGACGGTCACGCTGCCGTCGGGCATATAGAACCGGCCTTCATCCGGGAAGATCTCATTGCCCGCTTCGGCGGTGACGGTCAGGCTTTTCAGGACGTAGCCCTGGGCGGGCTCGACCGTCAGGGTGACAAGCTCGTCCACCGCCGGGTCGGCGGGCTCGGCGGTCACGGTGCCGCCTTCCTCCGGGATGATCTCCGTCACAATGCTGACCTTGTTTTTGAAAAGCCGGATATCAATCACGCCATCGTCGATGGGGTCCCCGTTCAGGATGATCTGAAGGGTCTCTTCATCCAGGGAGAACGCCACGTCTTCCGGCAGCTCGTAGCCCGTCGGGGCCTCGGTGACGTGGATCGTGTATTCCGCGCCGGGCAGGATGCCCTCCACGGGCAGGGCCTCCGTGCCGCTGTTCCACTCGGCCACCAGAGCGCCGTCCCCGTCCAGGACCTGGGCCGTCACGCCGGGAAGGGCCTCGTTCGTATCGCCGTCCACGGCGCAGAGGGGCACTGCCACGGGCTGGTTGTAGAGGTCCGCCGCCTGTTTCGCCCAGGCCGCCGCCATGAACAGAGGGCCCACGCCCTTGGCCTCGTTGGTCACATAGGGCTTCGACAAATAGCCCTCGGGAGTTGTTTCAACGCCGGAGGATAAGTAGACGTCATGCAGCCCCCCCTCGTCGAGCTTCAGCTCTGCGGTGGCGTTGAAGGCCCGGAGCCCGGCCGCGCCGTAAGAGCGGCCCACAAAGCCCTCGGCATAGGACCGCATCATGGCGTAGGCCATCAGCGCGGAGCCGGAGGACTCCAGCTGATTCATGGACCCAGGTCCCGCGAGCTCGGGGCCGTAGTCGATGACGTTGTACCACATGCCGGTTTCGCGGTTCTGATGCGCGATCATGCCGTCAAAGAGCCGGGTCTCGATCTCAATGAGCATATCCCGCTCTTGCTCAAAGTTGTCCGGGAGCATGCTGATCACGTCCGCCAGCGCCGCGGCATACCAGCCCACCGCCCGGAGCCAGTACTGGCCGTTGAGCCCCGCATCGGGGCCCCAGGCGTGGTTGTAGAGTCCGTTCCCATCATCATAGAGGTTGTCGCCCACCCAATACATTCTGTCGAAGACAGCCGAATAGATTTCGTCCGTGTCCTCAGGAATACTATCGGAACCGGTATAGTACGTGAAATCCTCCAGCGTCAGGGTCCCGTCATCCAGAGCGTTTGCAATCTCCATGAAGAAGGGCTGGGCCATGTACATGCCGTCCAGGGCCAGCTGGTAGGTTTCCCAGTTGGCATTGTTCATTTTGTGCCTGAAGTTGCCTCCGCTGCCGGGGATGACCTCAAAGCGGCTCAAAACAAAATAGACGTAGTCGATCATTCTTTTATACTTGCTCTTATCGGCTTCGCCGACCAAGTCGCTCCGCAGAAGATCGAACAGGGCCCGGGTGGGCGGAATGGAGTCGAGCTCGTTTTCCCGGTAGTAGTTGTCGGCGGCGCCGGAGCTGTTCACCTTGCCCTGGCTCGTCACGTTATTTCTGTAAAAGGTGTTGACATAGGGCTCAAAGGCCTCGTTGCTCAGCATCAGGAACGCGTCCATCATGATGCCGTTGTAGTAGGTCCAGCTTCTTTTTTTCCCTTCGGAGTCCCAGGTGAACCCGCCGTTCCGGCCGAGCTGCGGGTTATCATCATGGAGCCGATAGGCAAGGTTCATTACTCTCTCGAAAGAATCCTCGGTAACCTCCACAGAGGTGTAGTCCGGCTCCTCCGCCGCCAGCGCCGCGCCGGGCAGCAGGCCGGCGGGCAGCAGCGCCAGCGCCAGCGCCGCCGTCAGCAGCCACGCGATCCATCGTTTTTTCATCGTGTTTCCTCCTTGTCCGCATTGATTCGCAGGCCTTTCGGCCACACTTCCAGCACATATTTACCCATATTGATTATAACATGTTTTTCCATGAATACAAGGCAAAACATGAAAAAGCCCGCCCCGCAGCCCCCCTTTTCCCCCGCCCCCGTCATTCCGAGCCAGTGCGCACTTTTCGCGCAGGCGAAAAGTCGTGGCGTGGGAATCCATCTCTTTTTCGTGCGAAAGGCCCGACAACACCGTAGGGGAGGGGCTTGCCCCTCCCGCCGTAATGTCATCCTGAGCGGAGGCGCAGCCGGAGTCGAAGGATCTTTTTGTCTCCGCATGACCCGGCAGAAAAGATCCCTCCGCTCGCTTCGCTCGGTCGGGATGACAACGAAAAAACGCACGCCCGCCGCCTATCAAACCCACCGCTGTGTTCCAAACGGGCGGAGCAAGCCCCTCCCGCCGTCAGCGAGCCCCCATTGTCTCATCGTAGGGGCCGACGCCCCCGGCGGCCCCTACAGAGAAAAAAGAGGCACGAACCTGGCGGCTCGCACCTCTTTTCCTGTTCCGGAATATGAAATTGTCCGCCTCAGACGTAATTCGCATGCGAATTGGCGGTTGCGATCATGATGATAAGAAACACGACCGTAGAGCCGATCGCGCTGACCAGCTGGATCCTTCTGACGATGCTGCTGCGAACTCCAAACAGAAACAGAACGCCTGTTATCATACAGACGGCGGCCAGAACGATCTGCAGATAGATCAGGAATGACTGACCCGAAATATTCAGCCTTGTGATCGGGCTGCGATGCCATTCCCGAACCGCACCGTTCGGCATCCTGGCCCGGTCCGTGCAAATGTTCAGATTCAGAACGACAAAAAACGCAATGTTTGCGATGATGGAAAGGATCGTCATCAGCATCTGCCCTCAGCTCCTTCTGCATAAAAGAAAAAAGCCGCTGTCGCGACTTTTTCTTTTTGGCGGA
Organism: uncultured Clostridia bacterium; assembly: GCA_947169005.1. Taxonomy (GTDB): domain Bacteria; phylum Bacillota; class Clostridia; order Oscillospirales; family Oscillospiraceae; genus RGIG6375. The sequence goes on from CAMVOG010000001.1 coordinate 32,033, forward strand.
GAAGGAGGGATTCGAAGTCAAAAGGCGGAGAATTATATATCTTTTTGCGTCTAATACGTGCTATTTTAATTAAAAATCAGAGGAATTTCGTACAAGTCAATCCAAGCCGTCCATTCTGTTTTATTCTGTAAGTGGTCAAATAAGTGGTCAGGCCAAGAGGCCAAAAATGGAGGAGACGGTTTATGAATACTGTGAATACGATTACCTATCACCGGGAGGGTGATTATCTGCTTCCGGACCTCATTCCGCCCGCGTCGCCGAGAATCGGCGTCTGGGGCATTAGATGCCGGGAGCACCTGCGGAAGCATCACGATGGCCTTTATACCGGGCTGCTTCTCAGCGGGAAACTGAACGCCCATTTGGAAGAGATCGACCGCTCAGCCAGTGAGATGTTCGATCTACTGATCCAGCAGTACGCCGAGCGCGAGGGCGTGACAGAAGAGCTGAAGGCCCTGGATCAGATTGAGTGGGTCAGGAGGATGAATAGTATCCGGGAACGGGTGGAAAGAGTGGTGGCATCAGAATTTTTAGATTTAGATAATGATATAGATATCGAATAAACCAGTAACGACCGGCGACGCTTAAAACTAACTGCTTCGCCGGTTGCTTTTTATTGTTTTCTTGTTTTTTTGGCGTGGAACGGAAGATACATTTGCGCCTTGACTTGGCCCCGGTGTATCGTCCTGAATTAGAGTAGCATTAAGCATCGCGGTAATTAAGAACTTCATTATTAAACACATGAGGAATATGTTATACAAAAACAGGGAAACTGCTATTGAAGAGGCAACCTTCAGCAGAACAAGGTAACTGCCAGGGAACGCAATTTGTATTGCTGAGATATCTGGCTTAAGCAGGTAGAGGGAACTTATCAAGATTGTAATTACACTACATACTCCAGCGATTCTTAGATACGTTGCTAAAACCCCTAGCATTGATTTTGTAGAATTCTCAGAATCTACCATTTTCTTGAGAGATCGAGAAAAAGCGCTCCCCAGTAGAGTTGATGCTGCGGAGACATAGACCGCAAGCTCGATGGAAGCAACAGTCAATGCCGCCTCGGCAACAAAGGAATAGCGAAGCTGGAATACTAGTCCTGCTGCAATAGCAACACATAAAACTAAAAGAGATTGTATTTTGTGACGCTTATACATAATTCTACCTCAGTTTTGCGAGTAGAGCGACTTTTACTTCTTGGGGATCATAATGCTCAGTTGCATCTTTGCGAACATCTATTTCAATTCTTTCAATAACGGATGAGAAATCAAATGTTTGCTCTATACCTTCGTCATTTGCTCCAATTACGATTATTTGTTCGTACTCATCGCGATGATGATGAAGTTTATCAATTAATGCCCTTCCTAAATGTACAGGCGTATCCCCGTAGGATACTTTGAGCTGGAGTTTGTTCGGAATGTCCAATCCGCCATAATCGGATACCGCCTTAAAGATATCATTTTCCCGAGAAAACATATTATCGACCTGAGTAAAATGGAATCCTTTTATGGTTTTTATATGCGAGCAAAAATCGTCTACAGATGTATAAATGTTTCTTATCTGATATTCCTTTTGAGAGGCGTCAGAAAGGAAGTTCCGAAAAGCTGTTTTTGCCGCGAGAGGGCTGATGAACAGTCTTTCTCGCTTATTGTCATAGCACGCGAAATACTGTTGCCGAGGTTCAACTTGGTTTTGTGTCCGTGGATTTGGTTGTATTTCTCCCGTTGCTGAGTCAACAACATAGTCTGTAAACCTTATTGCATCATCATATTCACAGGCAAGCCAAAAGAACCTATCATCAATCACTTCAGTACTTATCACGTAGAGATATTTTTGGTTATCTGGCTGATATATGCTCGTGTGATTTTCATGAATGAATCTCAAGTCTGTGATGGTCGCAGCTCTTGTTCCCTCATAGTCAAGTAATAAAGTGCTAAACTTCATGGCTTGCCCTCCCCAAGAATTGAAATGTGTTGAAGTGTAATTCCTATCTTTCCAGCCGGTGCCGGATATCGTTCAACCACTCGCCCTTGTATTTGAAATAGCGGGGACCGGCGATGGAGTATTTGCTGCCGGTGAGAAGCTGAGCTAAAGCAGAGAGCGAATAGGCTTGTCCCTGGTAGTCCACGGTCTTGTCGTCGATCACCGTGCATTTGATCTCCGGATTGTTGCAATACTCGATCTGCTCCCCTGGCTGAATGCTGCACATAGAGAACCGAAACGGCGACTGGCGCTCTTTATGCTCGGCGTCGATCTCCTGCGCGGTCTCCTCCGCCTGGCGCTGCGCTTCATCCATGACGGCGAGCTTCAGCTTATCTCCGCGACCGTGGATCTCTGCTATAGCTTCCAGGATGGAATAGGCATCTTCCGGTGACATGGCGTAGAACTCACGAATACGCTGCTTCCCGTTGAAGTTCTCGATGGACCGCAGGTTCGGATTCAGTTTGTCGATAATGCTATGGATCTTAAGATCGGAAAGCCGGGAGTTGACCTCATAGGTCGCGTAGACACGGAACGCAAACGGAATGCACTCGCTCCGGTTGAGCTGCTGTAAGCGCTTCTCAATATCGTCTGCATACCCGATTTTGACATACTCCGGGAAGGACGGGTTTGTCAGTATGTAAATAACGCCTGCTTGTTTATCCATGATAATTACTCCTGAAAAATCTTGAATTAAGTACTATAGTCGCTACTTCTCTGGTAGTTTCGACCGTAGTTTCTCTGATAC
>CAMVOG010000002.1 GCA_947169005.1 uncultured Clostridia bacterium
GATAAAGGCCCCCACGGCAATGAGGGCGGTAAAGACCGCGCAGAGGGCGATCTCCCGGATGGTGAGTTTCTTCATGTATTTAACCTCCTTGAACAACAGCCTCGCCTTGCTCCGGGCGTATGCTGACCTCGCCGCTGTTGAGCTTGGTTTCCCGGCCGTCGGCGAAGCGGACCCAAAGGCCGTAGTCCTCGTCCAGGTCCAGGGCCGTGGCGGGGGAGTGGCTCCCGTCCGGGAAAAGCACGTTGATGGTCTTGCCCAGCAGGAAGGAGCGCTCTCTGTAGGCATTGAAGCAGTATTCCGGCTCCCTGTGACGGTACAGGTCCGCGAAATGGTCCAGGATCAGGGCGGCCAGGCGGCTGCGCGCGTTGGGTACGGCGGGCTCGCCCGCGTAAAGACTGCCCACGATGCGCTGCAGCTCCGGCGGATAGCCCTCCGCCGGGGGGCGAATGTTGACCCCGATGCCCACGATCACGCAGTCGAGGCGGCCGTTTTCCACGTTCATGGCGGCCTCCGCCAGAATGCCGCAGACCTTTTTGCCCTCCATCAGCAGGTCGTTGACCCACTTGATGTCCACATGTCGGCCCGTCAGCTCCTCAATGGCCAGGGCCGTGGCTACGGCGGCCATGGTCGTCAGCCGGGAGACCTGGGAGAGCGGGAGCAGCGGCCGCAGCAGGATGCTCATATACAGCCCGACCCCGGCGGGGGAAAAGAAGCTGCGCCCCAGCCGCCCGCGCCCGGCAGTCTGCTGCCCGGCCAGCAGTACCGTTCCGTCCGCACCCTCCGCGCCGTACAGATCCTTCAGCGTGCGGTTGGTGCTGCCCACGCTGTCCAGGCAGACGAGTTGGAAGGGATACTCCGTTCGGAGGAAAGAGCGGATGTTCTCGGGGGAGAGAACGTCGTAATTGCCGGACAGCCGGTAGCCCTTCTTGGGCACGGCGTCCACCTCATAGCCTTGCTTCCGCAGTGCCTCCACCGCCTTCCATACGGCGGCCCGGGTCACCCCGAAGCGGACAGCCAGTTCCTCTCCGGAAAGATACGCCTCTTTTTCAGCCTGCATTGCCTCCAGAATCTGCTCCCACAGCTTCATGTGTCCACTCCCTTGCCTGCAGAAAAGTGTATAAATGCAGTATAATCAATCATCAATGAAATGTCAACCTGTATTTTTGAAATGGGTTTACAATAGAAACGAGAAAAAGCGCCTGCCGAAGCAAGCGCTTTTTGGAGCTGGTGGCCGGACTTGAACCGGCGACCTGCTGATTACGAATCAGCTGCTCTACCGACTGAGCCACACCAGCGAACGAAAAGAATTATACATGGGCGGGGCGGATTTGTCAAGCATTAGTTTTCGCCGGATAGGAAAATCGCGCCGGCCCCGCAGGACCGGCGCGACAGAAAGGGCAAAGGGAAAATCAATACATACCGCCCATGCCGCCCATATCGGCAGCGGGGGCAGCCGGAGCGGGAGGCTCGGGCTTGTCGGCCACAAGAGCCTCGGTGGTGAGGACCATGGCGGCGACGGAGGCGGCGTTCTCCAGAGCGCTGCGGCAGACCTTGGCGGGATCGACGATACCGGCCTCGATCATATCGCAGTAGACCTCCTTGGAGGCGTCGAAGCCGAAGTTGGGCCGACGGCTGGTCTTGATGCGCTCCAGGATGACGGCGCCGTCCAGACCCGCGTTGGCGGCGATCTGCTTCACGGGCGTCTGCAGAGCCTTGGCAACGATGGCCACGCCGGTCTTCTCATCGCCGGTGAACTTGGGCAGCATCTTCTCCACAGCCGCGGCAGCGGAGGCGTACACGGAGCCGCCGCCGGGGACGATGCCCTCTTCAACAGCGGCGCGGGTGGCGTTCAGCGCGTCCTCGATGCGGAGCTTCTTCTCCTTCATCTCGGCCTCGGTAGCGGCGCCGACCTTGATGACGGCCACGCCGCCGGAGAGCTTCGCCACGCGCTCCTGCATCTTCTCCTTGTCATAGTCGGAGGTGGTCACGGCGATCTGAGCCTGGATCTGCTTGATGCGGCCCTGGATCTCCTCGGCCTTGCCGGCGCCGTCCACTATGATGGTATTCTCCTTGAAGCACTTGACCTGGCGGGCAGTACCCAGCACGTCAAGACCGACCTCCTTGAGCTCCATGCCCAGGTCGGAGGAAACAACGGTGCCGCCGGTGAGGGTGGCGATATCGACGAGCATTTCCTTGCGGCGGTCGCCGAAGCCGGGGGCCTTGACGCACACGCAGGTGAAGGTGCCGCGCAGCTTGTTGAGGATAATGGTGGCCAGGGCCTCGCCCTCCACGTCCTCAGCGATGATGAGCAGGCTCTTGCCCATCTTCACGACCTGCTCCAGAATGGGCAGGATCTCCTGGATGTTGGAGATCTTCTTATCGGTGATCAGGATGAAGGGATTGTCCAGCACGGACTCCATCTTATCGGTATCGGTGACCATATAGGGAGTGATATAGCCGCGGTCGAACTGCATGCCCTCGACGACCTCGCTGTAGGTCTCGGCGGTCTTGCTCTCCTCCACGGTGATCACGCCGTTCTGGGAAACCTTCTCCATAGCCTCGGCGATCAGCTTGCCGATGATCTCGTCGCCGGAGGAAACGGTGCCGACGCGGGCGATGTCCTCGGTGCCGTTCACGGGCTGGGAAATCTCCTTGATGGTCTCCACGGCGGTGGTAACGGCCTTCTGGATGCCGCGCTTCATGACCATGGGGTTGGAGCCCGCGGCGATGTTCTTCAGGCCCTCCTTGATGATGGCCTGGGCCAGAACGGTGGCGGTGGTGGTGCCGTCGCCGGCCACATCGTTGGTCTTGCTGGCGGCTTCCTTCACCAGCTGGGCGCCCATGTTCTCAAAGGGGTCAGCCAGCTCGATCTCCTTGGCGATGGTCACGCCGTCGTTGGTGATCAGGGGGGAGCCGTACTTCTTATCCAGCACCACGTTGCAGCCCTTGGGGCCCATGGTGATCTTCACGGTGTCAGCCAGCTGGTCAACGCCGCGCTCGAGGGCGCGGCGGGCGTCCTCACTATACTTGAGCATCTTAGCCATGATGAATCAATCCTCCAAAAAGATATAGTTTATAAACTTACTCGACGATGGCGAGGATATCCTGCTGACGCACGATGGTCAGCTCCTCACCGTCAACCTTGACCTGGGTGCCGCTGTACTTGCCGAGGAGCACCTTGTCGCCGGTCTCAACCGTCATCTCGATCTCGTTGCCGTCCACGAACCCGCCGGGGCCCACGGCAATGACCTTGAAGATCTGGGGCTTTTCCTGCGCGGCGCTGGTGAGGATGATACCGCCCTTGGTGGTCTCCTCCGCCTCGATCTGCTTAACGATCACTCTGTCAGCCAAAGGAATGAGCTTCATACGATTACCTCCAATTTACTTGTAACGCAGTCCGCGCCGGAGCGCGGCGTCGTCGTTTACACGGTTTAGCACTCAATTCCCCTGAGTGCTAAAGGTATAATAGACCATCTTGCCGCAATATGCAAGACCTATTTTCAAAAAACTTATAAATTTTTTGTGAACGGCGGTCCGGGACTCGGTACTCAGAAAACGGTACTCAGGAAATAGGACTCAGTTTGCAGAAGAAACAGGCTGCCTGGCCCGGGCAAAGGCGGAGGCGCGGGGAACGATGAAGCGGATGCCGCGGGGGATCACCTTGAATAATATGCGGGAAGCGGTCTCCAGCTCCCCGTCCACGTTGACGGGGATGGGCGCCTCGCTCTCAAACTCCGCCTCCGTGCAGCGGACGTGGGTGATCACGTCCTTCATCTCCGCGTAGCGGCCCTTGGCGTATTTGCCCACCAGGGTCAGGAATTTCAGCCGGCTCACGGCCTTCACGATCAAAAGGTCCAGCAGGCCGTCGTCCGGCTCCGCATCGGGGACCGGGTTGAAGCCGCCGCCGTAGAAGCGCCCGTTGCAGGCGCAGGCCAGGGCAAAGGAGCCGGAGCGCTCCTCTCCGTTCACCCGCAGCCGAAGGGGACAGTTGACCCCTTTGACCAGATTCACCGCCAGGGAGACAATGTAGCCGAAGCCGCCGGAGATCAGCGGATTTTGGGTGTATTTATGTACGTCGGTGCCCACCCGGGCGTCAAAGCCGATGGAGCAGATGTTGACGGAGCGCCGCCCGCAGGCCTCAATCAGATCCAGCGGAAAGACCTCGCCGGAGATCAGCTCCTCCAGATGGGTGAAGCGCCCGGCGTCCTCTCCGAACATGCGCACGAAGTCGTTGCCGGAGCCGCAGGCGTAGTTGGTCACCGCCGCGTTGGCGTAATCCGCCGCGCCGTTGACGCATTCGTTCAGCGTCCCGTCCCCGCCGCAGGCGTAAACGCGCAGCTCGCCGCCCGCGGCGGCCTCGGCCCGGACCTTTTCCGCGGCGTCCAGCGGCGCCTTCGTCACGTAGACCTCATAGTTCTCGGCCCTCGCGGCCATGGCGGCGTCGATCTCTGCCCGCAGCGCCGCAGGGTCCGGCTTTTTCCCGGCCTTAGGGTTGATGATAAAAAGGTGTTTCATTGGTACAGCCTCCGAGCTTGCGTGAATAAAGCGTGAGCTTAATCGCGGCGGACGCTTATTTGCCCTCCGCGATCTTCTTTTCCGTTTCCTCCAGAATCGCCTGTCTCAGCTCCCGCAGAATGGGGGAGAAGGCGGCCCTGTCCACGGCGTAGCGCCGCTGCAGCTCGTATTCGTGGGGCTCCCAGGTGGAAAGGGCCGCCTCATTGTGAGCCAGCAGGGCCTCCATGCCGTCCAGGGCCTTGTAGATTCTGGCCTCGGTGCTTTTCATGGCCAGCATTTCCTCATAGAGCGCCTGCATTTCCGAGCCGATCCCCTTTGGCAGACTGTCCACCCAGGCAAAAAGCAGCTCCCGCTCCCGGGCCTCGTCCGCCTCCGTCTTGTTAAAAACGGGGATATCCCCGGTGAAGGCCTCTCCCAGGTCGTGGATCAGGCACATGCGCAGCACCTTATCCATATCCGCCTCGGGGAAATCCGCCCTCAGCCACATGGCCAGCAGCGCCAGCCGCCAGGAATGCTCCGCCACGCTCTCCCGCCTGCCGCCGGGGGTGTCGCAGTGCCGGGTCACGTCCTTTAAGCGCGCGGCGGTATGCAGGGCGTCGATCAGTTCGTTTGCGTTCATAATACCTCCTGCGGGATGTTACTCCTTCCAATCCACAGCCTTCAGACCCGTCACGCGGGAAAACTCACGCATGTTATTGGTTACAAGCGTATAGCCCAGGGAACGGGCATGGGCTGCGATCATCATATCGCGGTCACCAATGCGCTGTCCCCGGGCCTCCAGCTCTGCGAAAATGTCTCCAAAATGGGCGGCAGCCGCGGTGTTGAAATCCAGTACCTGAATCCCTAATAGTATTTGTGTAATGGCGGTTCTGTTTCGCTCCGGAGCGGCGCTTTTGCGGATACCGTATTCCAATTCTCCATATGTGATGACAGAGATGCACAGGTCCTTCCCCAAATGGGCTTTTACTTTTTGACAGATGGGCCAATCCGGGTGCCGAACAGCCATAATAATGGCGTTTGTGTCGAGCATGTACATCACAAATTCTCTCTCTCGGAGGGAAGACTATCGGGCATAGGCTCTGCCAGAAAATCCTCCGACAGCATAGCGCTGCCCCTGTCAAAAGCGGCGGCCAGGGATGAGATCGGCGTCAGCATGACCGTATCTCCGATTTTGTTGATATATACCTCATCGACGGCAAAGCGGTATTCCTTTGGAATACGCACAGCCTGGCTGCGCCCGTTTGTAAAAACTCTCGTGGTTTCCATCGGACATTCTCCTTTCCAATCACCCTAAGTATATATCATGCCGTGTATCATGTCAAGCGCCCCCGAGAGTCACCGTCATCAAAATCGCGTCCTCCCTGGGCTTTTCGTAATAGCCCCGCCGACGGCCTACGCGCCGGAAGCCGAAGCGCTCATAAAGGGCGATGGCGCCCAGGTTGCTTTCCCGCACCTCCAGGGTGAGAAAAGCCAGCCCTGCCGCACGGGCCTGTTCCAGCATACGCCCCAGCAGGGCGGAGGCGACGCCCCGGCGGCGATAGGCCGGGTCCACGGCGATATTATCCACGTATCCCTCGTCCAGCACCGTCTGCATTCCGGCGTAGCCCAGGAGCCGTCCCCCGGCCACGGCCCCCAGCCAAAGCTGATGGGGGTCCGCCAGGGCGCGGCGCAGCAGCTCCTCCGACCAGGGCATGGAGAAGCAGACTTTTTCCAGCGCCGCCGCCTGGGGCAGCAGCTCCACGGGCAGGGGCCCGATCACATACCCGTCCATTTCAGTGCGCCTCGTGCCAGCTCTTGCCGATCTTGGCCTCGGCCAGCAGCCTTACGGAGAGCTGTACCACGTTTTCCATCTCTTCCTCCAAAATCTGCCGGGCCCGCTCGGCCTCCGCCTCCGGGCACTGGGCGATCAGCTCGTCGTGGACCTGGAGGATCAGCCGGGCCCTGAGCCCCTCCGCCTCAAAGCGGCGGGAGACCCGGATCATGGCCAGCTTGATGATGTCCGCCGCCGTGCCCTGGATGGGCATGTTCAGCGCCACCCGCTCGGCGAAGGAGCGCAGGTTGAAGTTCTTGCTTTTCAGCTCCGGCAGATAGCGCCGCCGCCCGAAGAGGGTGGAAACGTAGCCGTCCCGCTTCGCCTGCTCCACGATCTCCTGCATGTAGGCCTTCACGCCGCTGTAGGTGGCCAGGTAGCGGTCAATATAATCCCGGGCCTCGGCGCGGCTTACCTTGATATCCTGGGCCAGAGAGAAATCGGAGATACCGTAGACGATGCCGAAGTTGACGGCCTTGGCCCGGCTGCGCTGCAGGCTCGTTACCTCCTCCGGGGCCACGTGGAAGACCTGGGCCGCCGTGGAGCGGTGAATGTCCTGCCCCGAGGCGAAGGAGGCGATCATGGTCTCGTCCCCGGAAATGTGGGCCAGCAGCCGCAGCTCGATCTGGGAATAGTCCGCGTCCACCAGCAGCTCCCCCTCCGGGGCCACGAACATCTTGCGGAACTCGGCCCCCAGCTGGGTGCGCACGGGGATGTTCTGCAGATTCGGCTCCGTGGAGGAGAGGCGGCCCGTGGCCGTCACGGTCATGTTGAATTTGCTGTGGATGCGCCCGTCCGGGGCGATCTCCGCCAGCAGCCCGTCGGCGTAGGTGGATTTCAGCTTCGTGAACTGACGGTAGTTGATGATGGCGTCGATGATGGGGTGCTTGCCCGAGAGCTTTTCCAGCACCTCGATGTTGGTGGAATAGCCGCTCTTGGTGCGGCTGACGGGGGGCAGCCCCAGCTTGTCGAAGAGAATCGCGCCGAGCTGCTTGGTGGAGTTGATGTTGAATTTTTCTCCCGCCTCGGTGTAGATGGCCTGCTCAAAAACGTCGATGCTCGCGCCGAGCTCCTTCCCGTAGCGGACCAGAGCCTCCCGGTCAACCAGGCAGCCCCATTGCTCCATCTGGGCCAGCACCGGGCAGAGGGGCAGCTCGATCTCATAGTAGAGCTTCGTCATTTCCGCCTCGGCCAGCTTAGCCTCCAGGATCGGGAACAGGGCCTCCAGAGCGGCGGCCCGCTTCGCGTCCTTCTCCGCGTCCGGCGCCTCGCCCAGCAGACTGAGCTGTTCCCCCTCGGCGCCCGCGTCCAGCTCCAGCCCGGCGTAGCGGTGGGCCACCCGCTCCAGGGAATAGTCCCCGTCCGAAGGGTCCAGCAGGTAGGCCGCGAGGCCCACGTCAAAGCGCCAGCCCCCGTCCTGCAGCCCCGCCCGCAGCAGGCGGAGCTGGGTGTCCTTGATCCCGGTCCCGATCTTATCCGCCAGGGCGAAGACCGGGGCCGCCGTCCCAAGCGGCAGGGCCGGGTCCAGCCCGAAAAACCGCCCCTCCGCCCCGAAAACGGGCGTGGCCGCCTCTGCGGGGAAGAGCAGCGCCACGGGCCTTCCCGCAAAGCGCGCCGCGGCCTCCGCGACGGCCTCCGGGGAGGTAAGCAGCGCAAAGCGGAACTCCCCCAGGCTGGAGGCAGGGGCGGCGGCCCCATCCGGGGCTGTGAGACCGTATTTTTCAATGAGCTTGGTGAATTCCAGCTCCGTGAACAGGCGGTAAAGCTCGTCGTTGTTCACGTCCCGGCGCTTCGCCTCCTCCGGAGCGAAGTCCAGGGGCGCGTCCGTGACGATGGTGGCCAGGGTGAAGGACAGCTCTGCGCTTTCCCTGCCCTCAATCAGCTTTTTGGCGACGCTGGGCTTTACCTCGCCCTTCTCCGCCGCCTCATAGACTCCCCGGAGGGAGCCGTAGCTTTTCAGCAGCTCCATGGCGGTCTTTTCGCCCACGCCGGGCACGCCCTTGATGTTGTCGGAGCTGTCGCCCATGAGGGCCTTCAGATCGATGAGCCGGATCGGGGCAAAGCCGTATTTGTCCTCAAATACGGCTTCGTCATACTCCACGTATTCGTTGTGACCCATTTTGCTTGTGACCAGCTTCACGTGGGTCTTGTCGGTGATGAGCTGCAGGCTGTCCCGGTCCCCGGTGACGGCCAGGCAGTCCCAGCCCGCGGCCTCGCAGCGGCGGGAAATGGTGCCGATCAGGTCGTCGGCCTCCCAGCCCGCCAGCTCATAGCGGGGGATGTTCATGGCGTCCAGCACGGACTTGATATAAGGAAGCTGCATCGCCAGCTCGTCGGGCATTCCCTTGCGGGTGGCCTTGTATTCCTCCGTCAGCTTGTGGCGGAAGGTGGGCTCCTTCCGGTCGAAGGTCACGCAGAGGCCGTCGGGGGCGTCGTCCGCCAGCAGCTTTTGCAGAATGTTCAGAAAGCCGTACACGGCGTTGGTATAGAGCCCCGCGCTGTTGGAAAGCAGGCGGATGCCGTAAAAGGCCCGATTCAGGATGCTGTTCCCGTCGATGACCATGAGTTTCATGGCTTTCCCTCCCTTTCGAGGTGTCGTACACCATAGTATACCACGCCGGAGGAGAGATGACAAATGATTTATTCATGTTCCTCTATTCATTGCTCCCGCGGGCCGCGCCCGTCCTTCCTCCGTCAGCCACAGCAGCGCGGCGTAGCAGCAGCCCGCCGCGGCGAGGGCGAGGAACAGCCCCGCCGTCCCCGGCAGAAGGCGGCCCAGGAGCCGGGCGGCCCTGACCTCGACCTAGATCGGAAGGGCGGCGTGCAGGGGCAGCGCGGCCCCCGCGCGGGTCCCCGCCACCTTTCCCAGCCGCCGCAGGCTCAGCGCGAAGTTGAAGCATTCGCTGAAAAAGAGAATGAAGACGTATCCGCGCACGGCCCACAGGGGCAGCAGCCAGACCACCAGGGCGAGGCTGAGGGCGGCGTCCGCCACGTTGATGGCCATGGAGTGGAGCTGCTGCCCCAGCCCCTTGAGCATCCCATCCGTCACCGTGTCCATGTACATGACCACCACCAGAGGGGAGAGCAAGCAGATGAACTGCCCCGCCTGGGCGGAGTCGTAGAGCAGCGCTCCCAGCTCCGTGCCGAAGCAGCCCAGCAGCGCCGCGCAGCCCACGGCGAAGCGGTAGCAGAGCCCCAGGATGCGGGCGGCCCTGAGCTCCAGCTCCCGGGTCCGGCCCCGCACCTGCAGCTCCGTCAGCTCCGGCACCAGCAGCTCCGCCAGGCTCGTCAGCAGGGCGGAGGGGAAAAGCAGCACTGGGAAAACCATGCCGTGTACCGTGCCGTATAGGGCCAGAGCCTCCTCCGCCGAGGCTCCCGCCCGCCGCAGTCCGCCGGGGATCAGTACGTGCCGCAGGGTCCCCAGGGCCGTGCGGGCATAGGAGCTGAGGGCCAGGGGCAGGGCGATCTCCAAAAGCCGCCGCAGGCCGCCCGCCCGCCGGTTTTGCTTCCCGAAGCCCCGCAGCAGGGCGAGGAAAACGGGCAGCGTCACAAGAAAGCCAAGGCAGGAGGCCGCGGCGGAGGCAAAGGACAGCGCCAGCTCACCCGCGCCCGGTCCCTCGGCCTCCGGCAGCAGCAGAAGCGTGAAAGCCACCAGGGCCAGCTGCTCCAAAAGCTGCAAAAGGGCTGCCCGGCCCACCTTTCCGGCGGCGGTGAAGAAACCGCCCATTACGGCGGAGAGAGCCAGAAAAGGGAGCCCCAGGGCCAGCAGCCGCAGAGGAAGGGCCCCCTCCTCACCCCCGGCCCAGGTCCGGGCAAGGAAGGGGGCAAGGGGCCAGACCAGCCCCAGGGCCAGCAGACTGAAAAAGAGGGCGTAGCCGATGCCGGGCAGCAGCACGCTCCGCAGTTCCGTCTGTTTCCCACGCCCCAGGGCCTCCGCCGCCAGCCGCGTCACGGCAAAGCGCACCCCCGAGACCGCCAGCGTCGCCGCCAGCCCGTGGATGGAGAGCAGAAGCTGAAATTCCCCCAGCCCCGCCGCCCCCAGGCTCCGGCTCACCAGGGACTGGAAGAAAAGCCCCACGCCCCGGGACACGAAGGCAAACACCGTCAGCAGCAGCGTATTCCGCACCAGCTTATGATCCAGGACCCTCCCCATCACGTCACCCCCGCGGCAGTATATGCGGGACGAGGGGGAAAGATAAGAGATAAAAGATAAAAAATAAAAGATAAAAGATATGAAAATATCTCTTATCTCTTATCTTATTTCCTCCCAGGTTCCCACTCGCCCCTCGGCAGGGTGAACTCCCGGTCAATGGCCTCGCCCACCAGCCGCAGGTTTTCCTCCGTGTAGGCCATTTCTCCGTTATCGAACATGAGAGCCGCCCCATATATAAGGGAGCGGACGATATAGAGCTTGAAGTGGCGCACGTCGTCGGGCATGGCGGCCTCAGAACAGAACTTTGCGACCAATTCATCCGCCAGGGGGCTCAGCCTGCCCTTGGGACGGACGAATTCTTTATCAAAATCATCGTCACGCAGCATGATGGTGGAGCGGAAATAGGGATTTTCCACCAAAAAACGCACATAGTCCACGCTGATTTCCACAAGCTGCCGCCTGGTGGAGCCGGGGAAGCGGGCCAGCAGCGCCTCCTGCCGCTGCCGCCATTGGTCGTTGATGTACTCCACGATGGCGGCGACGAAGCTGTGCTTGTCCTTGAAATGCTTGTAGGGGGCCGCGCAGGAGACCTGGCAGGTGGCGGCGATGCGCCGCACGGAGAAATCCTGATAGCCGTATTCGTTCAGCTCACGGATGCCTTCTAAGATCAGCAGGTCGCGTACATTTCGTTTTTCCGCGTTCTCAGCCAATGCTTTTCGCCTCCCATCGAAAAATAAGACGCCTTTGCCGCAGATAGTTATTGACGCAGAGAATAAAACATGGTAAAATCAGCAAAGGTTATCAGTGATAACCACTTATGCGTTTATCATAATACAAACATTGTCCGTTTGCAAGCCCGTCTGCAAAAATACGGGCCGGATATGGGAGGTAGTTAAAATGATTTTTGAGGCTATTGCGAAGCTGATCGCCGAGCGCAACGACTGTGACGTGGCCGATATCACCATGGACAGCAGCTTTAAGGACCTGGGCATCGATTCCCTCGACTCCGTCGAGCTGGTCATGAGCCTGGAGGACGAGCTGGATATGGAGATCGAGCTGGAGGACAAGGTGGAGACCGTGGGCGACCTGGTCCGCTACATCGAGGGCCTGAAGCAGTAAGCTTCGCCCGTCTGCTTTTGATTCGCAAGGCGGTGCAGCCGCCTTGCCGGGTCGTTATGCCTGAAAAGAGGTGCTTCGATAGATGTTGAACAGTTGTCTTTGCTCCATGCTGGGGCTGCGCTATCCCATCTTCCAGGGCGGCATGGCCTGGATCGCGGACGGCAGGCTGGCGGCCGCCGTTTCCAACGGGGGCTGCCTGGGCATCGTCGCGGCGGGGAACGCCCCGGCGGACTATGTGGCCGGGCAAATCGATATCGCCATGGAGCTGACGAAGGGGGAGAAGCCCTTCGGCGTGAACATCATGCTGATGAGCCCCTTTGCCGACGAGGTAGCGGCCCTTTGCGCCGAGCGGAAGGTGGCCGTCGTCACCACCGGCGCGGGGAACCCCGCGAAATATATGGATAGCTGGCAGGCCGCCGGGATCAAGGTGATCCCCGTGGTGGCCTCCACCGCCATGGCCAAGCTGATGAGCCGCGCGGGCGCTTCCGCCCTCATCGCCGAGGGCGGCGAGAGCGGAGGCCACGTGGGGGATACCTCCACCATGGCCCTGGTGCCCCAGGTCTGCGACGTGACGGAGCTGCCAGTCCTGGCTGCGGGCGGCATCGCGGACGGGCGGCAGATGGCCGCGGCGCTGATGCTGGGCGCCTGCGGCGTGCAGATGGGCACCCGCTTCCTGGTGGCGGAGGAATGCTGCGTCCACCAGAATTATAAGGATAAGGTCCTTAAGGCCAACGACCTGGCCACCATCGTCACGGGCAAGCGGCTGGGCCACCCGGTCCGCAGTCTGAAAACCCCCTTTGCCCGGGACTATTTCAAGGCCGAGTACAGCCAGATTTCCGACGAGGAGCTGGAGAACATGGGCGTCGGCGCGCTGCGCAAGGCTGTCCAGGAGGGCAACCTCCAGGAGGGCTGCTTCCTGGCGGGCCAGGTGGCCGGTATGGTGAAAAAGGCCCAGCCTGCCGCCGAGATCCTGCGGGAGGTGGCCGAGGGCGCTGAGGACGTGCTGAAAGGGGCCGCGCAATGGGTAAAATAGCCTTCGTTTTCTCGGGCCAGGGGGCCCAGAAGCCCGGCATGGGCCTCTCCCTCTATGAGTCCGCCCCCGCCGCCCGGGAGGTTTTTGACCGGCTGGAGGCCCTGCGCCCCGGCCTTAAAGAGCTCTGCTTCCACGGCGAGGCCGAGGAGCTCGGCATCACGAAGAACACCCAGCCCGCCCTCTTTGCCGTGGAGCTGGCCGCTGCCGCCGCCCTGAGAGCGGCGGGGGTGGAGCCGGCCATGGACGCGGGCTTTTCCCTGGGGGAGATCACGGCCCTCACGGATTCCGGCGCCGCCGACGCTGAGACGGGCTTTCGCCTGGTCTGCCGCCGGGCGGAGCTGATGCAGGCGGACGCCGAGGCCAATCCCGGCGGCATGGCCGCCGTTCTCAAGCTGACGGACGAGCAGGTGGAGGCCGTCTGCGCGGGCATCGAGGGGGCGTACCCCGTCAACTACAACTGCCCCGGCCAGGTCTCCGTGGCCTGCAAAAAGGAGAGCCTGCCGGAGCTTTCTGCCGCCGTCAAGGCGGCGGGTGGCCGCGCCGTTCCCTTGAAGGTGAGCGGCGGCTTCCATTCTCCCTATATGGCCAACGCCGC
This sequence comes from uncultured Clostridia bacterium, assembly GCA_947169005.1. Lineage (GTDB taxonomy): Bacteria > Bacillota > Clostridia > Oscillospirales > Oscillospiraceae > RGIG6375. The sequence continues at coordinate 13,226 of CAMVOG010000002.1, forward strand.
CAAAGCCTTCGGGGAGGCCGTGCGGGCCGAGACTCTGCGTGAGCCCGCCCTCCCGCTGTATTCCGACTATACGGCCCTGCCCTATGAGGGGAACTTTGCCGAGCTGCTTTCCAGGCAGATCTGCAACCCCGTCCGCTGGCAGAGCCTGGTGAAGAACATGATCGCCGCGGGGGCCGATACCTTCGTGGAGCTTGGCCCCGGCAAGACCCTTTGCGGCCTCATCAACAAGATCGATCCGGCTGTCCGCACCCTCCACGTGGAGGACGCGGAGAGCCTTCTGGAAACGGTAAAGGAGGCGGGCGTATGCTGAAGGGAAGAACGGCTCTCGTCACCGGGGGCTCTCGGGGCATCGGGGCCGCCATCGCGCTGAAGCTGGCCTCTCTGGGGGCGGACGTGGCCCTGGTCTACGCGGGCAACGCTGAGGCAGCCGAGTCCGTCCGGGCACGCTGTGAGGCCCAGGGCGTCCGGGCCCTGACCTTCCAATGCGACGTAAAGGATTTTGCCGCCGTGAAGGAAACGGTTTCCGCCGTGAAAAAGGCCTTCGGCGGTCTGGATATTTTGGTGAACAACGCCGGCGTCACCCGGGATGGGCTGGTGCTGATGATGAAGGAGCAGGACTATGACGAGGTCCTGGACACGAACCTAAAGGGCTGCTTCAATTTCATCCGCCATGCCTCGCCCCTGCTGCTGCGCTCCAAGGCGGGGCGTATCGTGAATATCAGCTCCGCCGCCGGGGTCATGGGCAACGCGGGCCAGGCCAACTATTCCGCCTCCAAGGCGGGGGTCATCGGCCTCACCAAGGCCGTGGCCCGGGAGCTGGCCTCCAAGGGCGTCACCTGCAACGCCGTTGCTCCCGGTTTTATCCGCACGGATATGACAAAGAGCTTTGACGAAACGGACCCCCTGGTGTCCTCCATCCCCCTGAAGAGGATGGGGCAGCCCGAGGAGGTGGCCGAGGCCGTGGCTTTTCTGGCCGGGGACGGAGCCGCCTACATCACGGGCCAGGTCCTGGGCATCGACGGCGGCATGGCTATGTAAAACCAACGAGCAGTTTACCGCTCTACTAAGCACTTCCGCAGGAGTGATACACAATGGATGAACTGAGCATCAGAAAATATGCCGGGCTCATGAAGGAGCTGGGGCTGACCGGGCTGGAGATCAATGAAAACGGCGACGTGGTCCGCCTGGAAATGGCCCCCGCGGCCCAGACCCCACTTGTGAGGCCCGCCGCGGTACCCGCCTCTGCCCCGCAGCCCGAGACGGTCCCGGAGGAAGCGGGCGTCATCACCGTGACCTCCCCCATGGTGGGCGTGTTCTACGCTTCGCCGGCGGAGGACGCGGAGCCCTACGTGAAGGTGGGCGACACGGTCCATCGGGGAGACGTGCTGTGCATCATTGAGGCCATGAAGCTGATGAACGAGTTGGTCTCCGATTATGACGGCGTCGTCACCGAGATCTGCGTAGCCAACAACCAGGTGGTGGACTTCGGCCGCCCCCTGTTCAAGCTGAGAAAGGAAGGCAGCCTGTGAAGCGGGAAGAGCTGATGGAGATCCTGCCCCATCGGGAGGATATGCTGCTGCTGGACGAGGCGGAGCGGGACGGAGAGGTGGCCCGTGGCCGCTACCATGTGCGGGGGGACGAGTTCTTCCTGCGGGGCCATTTCCCGGGGAACCCAATCGTTCCCGGCGTGATCCTCTGCGAGATCCTGGCCCAGTCCGTCTGCGTGCTGCTGGCCGGGGAAATGTCGGAGGGGGCCACCCCCGTCTATACGGGGCTGGACAAGGTGCGCTTCAAGTCCCCCGTCCGCCCCGGGGACACCGTCGAGACGGAGTGCCGGATCACCCGGGCCAAGCCCCCCTTCTTCTTCGCGGAGGGAAAGGCCACGGTGGGGGACCGCCTCTGCGTAAAGGCGGAGTTCTCCTTCGCCGTGCTGAAAAACGAATGACCGCCGCCTTCCGCCCTCCCAGGAGGGCGGAGGGTCGCTTTGTATTTTGTCGATTTGTATTATCAGGAGGATAGACCATGTATTCCAAAATCCTGATCGCCAACCGGGGCGAGATCGCCGTGCGCATCATCCGGGCCTGCAAGGAGATGGGCGTGGCGACCGTCGCCGTTTTTTCCGAGCCGGACGCCGACGCCCTGCATGTGGCCCTGGCCGACGAGAGCTACTGCGTGGGCGGCCCTTCGCCCACGGACAGTTATCTGAATGAAGAACGCATCATCAGCGCGGCCCTGGTTTCCGGGGCCCAGGCCATCCACCCCGGCTACGGCTTTTTGTCGGAAAATGCCCATTTTGCCCGCCTCTGCCGCCAGAACGGCATCGTCTTCATCGGGCCCGACCCGGAGAATATGGAGCGGCTCAGCGACAAGGCCGTGATCAAAAAGCTCATGGCTGAGGCGGGCCTTCCCGTGATCCCCGGCAGCGGGACCCTGGGCTCTGTGGCCCAGGCCTTCGCGGAGGCGGAGCGGATCGGCTACCCCGTCATGCTTAAATCCTCCTTCGGCGGCGGGGGCCGCGGCATCCGCCAGGTGAACGGCCCCGAGGAGCTGGAAAACGCATACCTCACCGCCACGGCGGAGAGCCTTTCCGCCTTTGGCAGCGGGGACGTGTATATGGAAAAGTTCGTCCACCCCGCTCGCCATGTGGAGGTGCAGGTGCTGGCGGACGAGCAGGGCCACGTGGTCTGCCTGGGGGAGCGGGACTGCTCCATCCAGCGGCGGCATCAGAAGCTGATCGAGGAATCCCCCTCGCCCGCCGTGAGCCCCGATATGCGCGCCGCCCTCTTTGAAAAGATCAACGCCGCCGTCCGCGCCATCGGCTACACGGGTGTGGGTACCCTGGAGTTCCTGCTGGACAGGAGCGGACACTTCTACTTCATGGAAATGAACGTGCGCCTGCAGGTGGAGCACACCGTTACCGAGGCGCTGACGGGCATTGACCTGGTGAAGTGGCAGATCCGCGTGGCCAGCGGCATCCCCCTGAGCTTCGGCCAGGAGGATGTGGACATCACCGGCTCCGCCATCGAGTGCCGCCTCAACGCCCTGGCTCCCGGCCAGGTGGAGTTCATGCACGTGGCGGGCGGCCCCTTCGTCCGCTTCGATACCTGGCTCGTCACGGGCACGAAGGTAACGCCCTATTACGATTCCCTCCTGGGCAAGCTGATCGTCTATGCCGGCTCCCGGGAGCAGACCCTGCGGAAAATGAAGGCGGCCCTCTGCGAAATGGTCATCTACGGCGTGGAGAACAACATCGAGGAGCAAATCAACATCGTGGAGAGCGACCCCTTTATGAGCGGGGACTACGACCTGGATTATTTTGAAAAATAAGACTCGGCACTCTGATTGAAAAGGAGACTGCATGAGAAGAATCTTTTGCCTGCTCCTGGCCCTGTGCCTCTGCCTGGGCTTCACATGTCCCGCGCTGGCTCTGTCGCCCGGCTCCGAAGCGGAGAATGCGGCGGAGGCCCTGTATGAGCTGGGCTTGCTGCGGGGAACGGGGACGGACGCCGACGGCAAGCCGATCTTTGAGCTGGAGCGGACGCCAAACCGTTATGAGGCCCTGGTCATGCTCCTGCGGCTCCTGGGCAGAGAGGAAGAGGCTCTTTCCGGCCAATGGGAGCTGCCCTTTACAGACGTGGCGGATTGGGCCCGGCCCTATGTGGGCTGCGCCTGGGCCAACGGCCTTACGAAGGGCGTTTCCGACACGGCCTTTGACGGGGCAGCCCCCGTCACCGCCGCTCAGTATCTGACCTTCGTCCTGCGGGCCCTGGGCTACGACAGCGAGACGGATTTCAATTGGGTCAAGGCCTGGCAGCTCACAGACAAGCTGGGCATCACAGCCGGTGAATACGTTGCCGCGCAAGCCTTCACCCGGGGCGATCTGGCCCTGGTCTCCGAGCGGGCGCTGACAGTACCCCTCAAGGGCACGGGAAAGCCCCTCCTCAGTACCCTTCGGCCCGACGGCGGGCTGGAGGTCCATTTTCTGGACGTGGGGGAGGCAGATGCCGCGCTGATCCTCTGCGACGGAGCCGCCATGCTCATCGACGGAGGCAACGCGGAGGATTCCAGCCTGCTCTACGCCTATCTGCAGCAGCGGCAGATCGATACGCTGGACTATGTAGTCTGCACCCATCCCCATGAGGATCATGTAGGCGGCCTCGCCGGAGCCCTTCGCTTTGCGGCGGCGAAACGGGCCTTTTGCTCCGTCACCGAGGCGGAGGGGCGCCCCTTCCAAAGCTTCCTGAAGGCGCTGGAAGCCCAGGGCGTTTCCTTGGAGGTCCCCCGGGCGGGGGACAGCTTCCGCCTGGGCGGGGCCAGGATCACGGTCCTGGGGCCCACGCGGGAGGGGAGCAGCGTCAACGACAATTCCCTGGTCCTGCGGCTGAGCTATGGAAACGTTTCGATCCTCTTCGCGGCGGACGCGGAGCGGGCCGAGGAGCAGGATATCCTGGCCGGCGGAGCGGAGCTGAAAAGCACGGTGCTGAAGCTGGGGCACCACGGCTCCAACAGCTCCACGACCTACCCCTTTCTCTACGCCGTGGAGCCCGCGTTCGCCGTGATCTCCGTGGGGGCGGATAACCTCTACGGCCACCCGGCGGAGGACGTACTCAGCCGCCTGCGGGACGCGGGGGTGACGACCTATCGCACGGACCTTCAGGGCACCGTGATCTGCCGCAGCGAGGGAGAAAGCGTTTCCTTCACCGTGGAGAAAAACCCGGAGGCGGACACCCTGGCGGGGGCCGGGGCGGGGCAAAACGGGCAGACCTTGCCCGAAGAGGGAAGCTATGTGCTGAACACCCGCACCCAGGTCTTCCATAATCCCGACTGTACCAGCGTCGGGGCCATGAGCGAGCGAAATAAAGAATACTACACCGGCTCCCGTGAGGAGCTCTTGGCCCAGGGCTTCCGGCCCTGTCAAAACTGCCGCCCCTGAGGGGCGAGAGGAGCGTGAATAAATGGATTTTCTGCGCTTTTTGTATAAACCGAAGAACGAACTGGAGAAGGGCGGCCGCCAGTCGGCCCCCGTCACCGTGGGGGAGGGGGAGATCACCAAGCCCTGCCCCAACTGCCATAATCAGATCCCGCTGAGCCAGCTTTGGGAAAACGCCCACTGCTGCCCCATCTGTGATCATCATTTCCGCATGACCTCCCGCCAGCGCCTCCACTATCTGGTGGACCGGGACAGCTTCACCGAGCTCTTTGAGGACGTGCGCACCAAGGACGTGCTGTCCTTCCCCGGCTATCAGAAGAAGCTGGAGACCACGGAGAACGCTTGCGGCGAAAAGGAGGGCGTGGTCTGCGGCGAGGCCCTCATCAACGGCGAGCCCTGCGCCCTTTTTGTCATGGAGCCATACTTTATGATGGGGTCCATGGGGGCCGCCGTGGGGGAGAAGATCACTCGCCTCTTTGACTACGCCACTGAGCGGGGCCTGCCCGTGCTGGGCTTCACGGTCTCCGGCGGGGCCCGCATGCAGGAGGGCATCATTTCCCTCATGCAGATGGCCAAAACCAGCGGGGCCGCCCTGCGCCACAGCCAGGCGGGGCTCTTTTACGCGGCCGTGCTGACGGACCCCACCACCGGGGGCGTCACCGCCTCCTTCGCCATGGAGGGGGACGTGATCCTGGCTGAGCCCGGGGCCACCATCGGCTTCGCCGGGGCCCGGGTCATCGAGCAGACCACCCGCCGCAAGCTGCCCCAGGGCTTCCAGAAGGCGGATTTCCTGCTGAAGCACGGCTTCGTGGACGCCATCGTGCCGCGCAAGCAGCAGCGGGAGACCCTGTCCATGCTCCTGCGTATGCATAAGGGAGGTGAGGGACGTGGCTAAGACCGCCATCGAGCGGGTCCGGATGGCCCGGGCCAACAACCGGCCCACCGGCAAGGACTACATCGACAATCTTTTCGAGGGCTTCTTTGAGCTCCATGGAGACCGCCAGTTCGGGGACGACCCCGCCATCGTGGGGGGCGTCGCCTTCCTGGAGGGGCGGCCCGTTACCGTCGTCGCCATCGAGAAGGGCCACGGGGTCCGGGAGCGCATGAGCCGCAATTTCGGCGCGCCTAATCCCGAGGGCTACCGCAAGGCCATGCGCCTCATGCGCCAGGCGGAGAAGTTCGGCCGCCCGGTCGTCTGCTTTGTGGACACCTCCGGGGCCTACTGCGGCATCGAGGCGGAGGAGCGGGGCCAGGGCGAGGCCATCGCCCAGAGCATCACCACCATGCTGTCCCTGCGGGTCCCCGCCCTGTCCCTGCTGATCGGGGAGGGCGGCAGCGGCGGCGCCCTGGCCCTGGCCGCCGGGGATGAGGTCTGGATGCTGGAAAACGCCATCTACTCCGTCATTTCTCCCGAGGGCTGCGCCAGCATCCTTTGGAAGGACGCCTCCCGGGCCGCGGACGCCGCGGAGAGCCTGCGCCTCACGGCGGAGGACGCCCTGGGCTTCGGCGTGGTGGAGCGCGTGATCCCGGAAAAGGAGCTGGGCCGCGAGAGCTTTTATCAGTCTCTAAAGGAGGCCCTGTCGGGCAAAATTACAGAGCTTGCCGCCCTGGACCCCGACGAGCGGCTGCAAAAACGCGCGGAGCGTTTCAGAAAAATCGGAGCCTACTAAGCACTGTGCACTATGCACCGGAAAGGAACACACCATGGAAAACAGACGCGTCGTCGTGACCGGCCTGGGGGCCATCACCCCCGTCGGCAACACCGTGAAGGAAATGTGGGAAAGCCTGGTCGCCGGGAAATGCGGCATCGGGCCCATCACCAAGTTTGACACCGAGGGCTATAAGGTCCACCTGGCCGCCGAGGTGCGGGATTTTGATCCCCGCCAGTATATGGAGAAGCTGGACGTGCTGCACTCGGACTATTATACCCAGTTGGCCGTTGCCGCCGCGGCCCAGGCCATCGAGGAAAGCGGCATTATCGGCACCGTGGCCCCCGAGCGCATCGGCGCCTATATCGGCACGGGCATCGGCGGCATCGGCACCTTTATGGCGGAGCATCAGAAGCTCCTAGAAAAGGGCCCCAAGCGCGTTTCGCCCTTCTTCATCCCCATGATGATCGCCAACATGGCCTCGGGCACCATCGCCATCCGCTGGGGCTGCAAGGGTCCGGCCCTGCCCATGGTTACGGCCTGCGCCTCCGGCAGCAACGCGGTGGGGGAGGCCCTGCGCCTCATCCGCCACGGCTATGCCGACGCCATGATCGCCGGCGGCGCGGAAGCCACCGTGAATCCCCTGTCCCTGGCGGGCTTCACCAATATGCAGGCCCTCTCCACCTCGGAGGACCCCCTGGCCGCTTCTCTGCCCTTCGATCAGCGGCGGGCGGGCTTCGTCATGGGCGAGGGCGCGGGCGTCCTGGTGCTGGAGGAGTATCAGCACGCCGTGGACCGGGGCGCCCCCATCTACGCCGAGCTCTGCGGCTACGGCTCCACCTGTGACGCTTATCACATGACCGCCCCGGACCCGGAGGGGGAGGGCGGGGCCCGCGCCATCGCGGACGCCTTCCGCGAGGCGGGGCTGGATACCGACGCCATTTATGTAAATGCCCACGGCACCGGCACCCCCATGAATGACCGCATCGAGACCCTGGCGCTGAAAAAGGCTCTGGGGGAGGAGCGGGCGCGGAAAATCGCCATCAGCTCCACCAAGTCCATGACCGGGCACATGCTGGGAGCGGCGGGGGCCGTGGAGGCCATCGTCTCCGTCCTGGCGCTCAAGGAGGGCCTTCTGCCCCCCACCATCGGCCTTACGGAGCCGGACCCGGACTGCGACCTGGACTACGTGCCCCTCACGGCCCGGAAGGCCCGGCCGGAGCTGGCCCTTTCCACCTCCCTGGGCTTCGGCGGCCACAACGCCTGCCTGGCCTTCAAAAAGGCGGAGGGCTGAGCATGGGAAAGAGACTTGTGATCACCGGCATGGGCGCGGTAACGCCCGTGGGGATCGGTGTGGAAAACTATTGGCAGGCCCTGTTGAGCGGAAGCTGCGGCATCGCTGACATGCGCCGTATCTCCCCGGAGGGCTTGCCCGTGACTCGCTCCGCCGAGGTCAAGGACTTTGACGCGAAGGCGCTGCTGGGTACCCGCCTGGCGACGGATCTGGATGTTTTCATGCAGTATGCCTACGCGGCCGGGCTGGAGGCCTTCGCCTCCTTCGGGCCCGTGGAGGAGCCCTCGCGCGTGGGCCTCGTCATGGGGACGGCCCTGCACGGCATCGGCCTTACGGAGGCCATGCAGCATGAGGTGGAGCAGAAGGGCATGAGAAAGGTCGGCCCCCGCTTCATCTCTCAGATCATGGGGAACATGACCGCCGCGCATTTTGCCATTCAGCACGGCATCAAGGGGCCGAGCTTTACGGTTTCCACCGCCTGTTCATCGGGCGGGGACGCCATCAGTCTGGCCGCCATGCTCCTGGAGAGCGGCGCGGCGGACGCCATGCTGGTGCTGGCGGGAGAGGCGGCGGAGTGCGCCCTTTCCGTGCTGAGCCTCAGCAAGGCGGGCGCTCTGTCCAAAACGGGCCGCAGCCTGCCCTTTGACCGGGAGCGGGACGGCTTCGTCATCGGCGAGGGGGGCGGCGCCCTCCTGCTGGAGACGGAGGAGCATGCCCGCGCCCGAAACGCCCGGATATTCGGGACGCTCCTGGGCTGGGCGAATAACAACGACGCTTTCCACCCGGTTTCGCCCGCTCCCGACGGAGCCGGGGCCGCCGCCTGCATGCGGCCCGCCCTGGAAAAGGCCGGGATCGGGCCGGAGGAGATCGGCTATATCAACGCCCACGGCACCGCCACCGAGAAGGGGGATCTTGCCGAGTGCGCCGCCATCCACGCGGTCTTCGGCTCCCGCCCCGTGCCCGTCAGCTCCACCAAGGGGGCCACGGGCCACATGATGGGGGCGGGCGGCGTCACGGAGGTCATTGCCTGCGTCAAGGCCGTGGAAACGGGCCTCCTGCCCCATACCGTGGGTCTTACGACCCCGGGGGAGGAGTTTGATTTAAACCTCATCCAGGCTAAGCCCCTGGAGCGACCCATCCGCGCCGCCATGTCCAACGCCTTGGGCTTCGGCGGTCAGAATTCCAGCATCATCGTCGGAAAATATGAGGAATGACTATGACTGAATCCTACAACGTCGCGGCCTACCGCGAGGAATTTGAGCGCTCCTTCACCTGGCACCAGGGCTTTCTGCGCAACGTCCGCCGCCATGGGAATCAAACGGCCCTCATTGACCCGATCCACGAGCGCCGCTGGACCTACGCGGAGCTGAACGGGGACTGCTGCCGCCTGGCCAACGCCCTGAAGGCCGCCGGCATGGGCCGGGGGGACGTGCTGCTCTATCAGCTTCCCAATTCCCCCTGCTTCGCCTTCTGCTACGTCGCCCCCCAGAAGCTGGGGGCCGTCAACAGCCCCGCCAACTTCAACCTGGCCCCGGGGGAGACCGCCTACGTCCTGGAGCAGAACCGCCCCAAGGTCTTTGTCTACGACGTGGAGTATCTGGAGCCCACGGCGAAGGCCCTGGAGCTTTCGGCCTTCAAGCCTGAGCGGGTGGTGGCGGTGGATTTCCGGGGCAGCCGCCCGGTGCTCCCCGCGGGCCATATCTTCTATGAGGACTTCGTGGCCCCCTTCGGGACCGAGGAGCCGGAGCGGGAGGCCCCCGAGAACATGTATGAGGAGACCACCCGTCTCTTCACCTCCGGCACCACGGGTATGCCCAAGGGCGTCCCCCTCAACGGGGCCAACGATCTGCTCTCCGCCCATGACGTCATCATGCACTATCCGCTGAATTCTTCGGATGTGACCATGAATATGACCCCCTGGTTTCACCGGGGCGGCCTTCATTCCGGCGGCCTCACCCCGACCCTCTATGCCGGGGCCGCCGCGGTCATCCTCCGGGCCTACGCCGCCCGCAGCTGCCTGGAAACGGCGGTGAAGTACGGCGTCACCTTCCTCACGGGGGTCCCCGCCGTGCTGAACAACCTGGCCCTGCGCCAGGAGAAGCACCCCGTGGACCTGTCCCATATCAAGGGCATCGTCACCATGGGCAGCCCCCTGGAAAAGCAGGACTGCGACCGCTATCAGCGGCTGCTTTCCCCCAATATCTTCAACGGCTACGGCACCACCGAGACCTTCTGGAACAGCTTCCTGCGCCCCTATGAGCTGCCCGACATGGCGGGCACCGCGGGCCGCTCCTGCACGGACGATGAGGTGCGCGTGGTGCGTATGCGCGAGGAGGGCCGCGCGGAGCCGGAGGACACGGTCCCCACCGACGGCAGGACCGAGGGGGAGATCATCATCTCAGCCGTGGGCAAGTCCACGCTTTCCTATTACGATAACCCGGAGGCCACCGCCGCCAAGTTCTACAAGGGCTGGCTCTATACCGGCGACGTGGGCACCTGGGACGAGCGGCAGTTCGTCACCGTCTGCGGGCGCAAGGACGATATGATGATCTGCGGCGGCGAGAATATCTATCCCGTCCAGATCGAGGAGGTGCTGAACAAGCACCCCGCCGTGGCGGACTGCCTGGTGACGGGCGTCGAGGACCCCGCCCGGGGCGAGGCCATCGTGGCCTACGTGGTGAAGGCCGCCGAGGTCACGGTCCGGGATCTGATCCACTTCTGCGCCGAATCCCCGGAGCTGCCCGATTACAAGTGCCCCCGCTGGTATCGCTTCGTAGACGAACTGCCCTTTACCGCCACGGGCAAAAAGCGCCACGTAGAAATGCGCAAGCAGGCCCTCCGGGACCTGGAAGCCGGGCTGCTGAGCAAGTTTTGATGATTGTCGCAAGAACGCCTCTGTTTGAAGGAGGCGTTCTTTTTTTGCACATTTGTAAGATTGCGGCCCCTTTCACGGAATAGTAAGGTGAATATACTTGGAAAGGAGCTGGTCAATATGGATGAAAGAGAACTGCTGCGCCTCATGCGAGAAGAACCGGAGCGCGGTATGCGCCTGTTTCTGGAACAATACCTGCGCTTGATCTGGTCTATTGTTGCGGGACGGGCAGGCGGCGTGGCCGCGGAACAGGAAATCGAGGATTGTGTCAGTACGGTGGTTTATGAATTGTACCGGGATTTGGATAAAATTGAACTGTCCCGGGGCACCATAAAGGCGTATGTTGCTGTTCGTGCCCGGCGAGCCGCAATCGACCTGTACAGCAGCAGCCGGAAAGAGTGTGCACGCCGCGCTGAGGAAATACCGGAGAGGAAGGGAGGCATTCAGCCGGAGGAAGCGCTTTTGCAGAAGGAAGAACGTGATGAGCTTCTGCGCGGCATTAATGAACTCGGAGAGCAGGACCGCGAGATTATCCTGCGCAAGTATTTCTATTACCAGCCGACAAAACAAATTGCCAAAGATTTGGGTATACGTCCCGGCACGGTAGATACCAGAGCATCACGGGCGTTGGACAAGCTGAGAAGAAGACTGGGAGGAAGAATATGATGGAAAAAAAGCTGCAAAAACTGTTTGACAGTCTGGAACCGGAAGAACTTTCCCCGCTTCCCTCCGGATCGTTTTCTTATTCCTTGGCCAGGAGCGAGGAAAACCGTGTAACCGCTGATATTCTGTACAGATTAGGTTTTTCGGGCTATGCAAAAGGAAAAAAGAGGAATGTAGCCAAGATCGTCCTGATTGCGGCCATTTTAACGGTACTGTTGATGATTTCCGCCGTGGCCTATTATCTGAGCGGAGGCAGGTTTTTCCAAAGTCTTTTGCCGAAGGAAAGTTATCAAATTGCGGAATCGTTTATTTTTTCGGACCTTTGTGCGGCCCAAAATGAGAGCTGCCGTTTTACAGTCGAAAGCGCTATGCGTGACGGGCACTATACAACAGTCATTTTATCCCTGGAAGCCCTTGACGGCAATAGCCTGGAAGGGGTATATCCGGACCTGGACGTGACGGTCAGCCCCGCTGGGAGACTGCGCCCCGGCATGAGCCTGGAAGCGTTGCAGACAGAAGAAAACATGGCAAAAAAGCGCTATTACATACTCGTTGTCAAAAGCACAGAGAGCTTTGAACAGGTGGAACTGCATTTGAAGGGCCTTCGGACGGGATCGGACACGGAAAGCTGGACTGAATCCTTGTCCATTTCTGCGGAGATCACAAGCGCCCCGATCTTAAAGGGCGAATACGCGGAAATCAAGGCGGAACTGTCGCCCTTTGGCCTGTGGATCGACCTTCCGGAAAAGTGGGAAGGAACGGGATTGATTTCTGCTTCCCTCCCAGTCCACGATTTGTTTTTGATCTATCGTGACGGAACGGAAAAAGGAGCGTCGGCAAAAGAATTCGCAGATCCAGAGCGCATGGAAACCGTCGGATGGGGGGCGACTGAGATGCCAAACGGATCGGGCCGTGCGTATATCTCGATACGATTCACGTTCTTTGAGGACCTGAGCCAAATCGAGGCGCTGCGTCTGGATAATTTGCGTATTCCGTTTCGTGGTGAGCAGTAAGATTGGGCGGCAAGTTTTGAAAAGCAGTTGATTTTCCCCGCGGGGCGTTGTATAATGTCCTTACTAAAAATAAAAAAGGAGTGTTTCCCATGAGCAATCTCGAGAAAGTTGACGCTTTTCTGAAAGAGGCCCGCACCTTCTTCTACACCACCGTGGACGGGGATAAGCCTCGCGTGCGTCCCTTCGGCTTCTACATGCTCTTCAACGATAAGCTGTATTTCGGCATGGGCAAGCAGAAGGAGTCCTTCAAGCAGACCGTTGCCAACCCCAACGTGGAGGTCTGCGCCCTGAACGCCAAGAATCAGTGGATCCGCATCCGCTTCACCGCCGTCGTGGACGACAGCGCCGAGGTCAGCGAGGCCGCCTTCACCGCCAACCCCTTCCTGAAGAACCTCTACAATGAGCAGACCGGCAACGTCCTGGGCATCGTCGCCGCCGAGAACGGCTACGCCGAGATCGCCGACATGGCCGGCGGCTTCGAGAGCTTCAATTTCTGAGCCATTCCAAACCAAACGCTCCGGGCGGCCCTCGCCGCCCGGAGCCGCACACTTTTCAAATGTATATCCGGGTGTAGCGCAGTTGGTAGCGCGGGTGCTTTGGGAGCATCAGGCCGTGGGTTCAAGTCCCGCCACTCGGACCAAGCGGGTGGTCATAACTGACTTGAGGTTATGACCACCTGCTTTTCTCTGTTATGACCACCCGATTATTCTTTGCCTTGTAGTCCGGGAGCCTCTGTGCTATACTGAAAAAGGATATTGCGAAAAGGAATATTGCCCTTGCTGATTACGAAAAGCGGGAGGAAAGGAAATGAAATACGGCGAATCGACCTTTGATATCCTCTATCTGCTCTTTGCCATCGTCAGCGGCGTCGTGATCCTGCGCCGGGCCCGGAATCGGACGGAGCGGCTCATGGGGCTGGCGGCGCTGATCCTCGGCTGCGGGGACGCCTTCCATCTGGTCCCGCGGGTGCTGAACTACTTTACGGCGGGGGACCTGACCGCCGCCCTGGGGATCGGCAAGCTGGTCACCTCCGTCACCATGACGGTGTTCTATGTGTTGCTCTACGGCGTCTGGCGCGGCTATTACGGGGAGCCGAAAAGCAAGGGGCTGTGGGCCGCCCTGCTCATTCTGGCCCTGGCGCGGGTCGTCCTCTGCCTCTTCCCGCAGAACGGCTGGCTCCAGAACGGCGGCGACCTCACCTGGGCGATCCTCCGCAACGTCCCCTTCGTGATTTTGGGCGGCGTGATCTGCTTCCTCTATTGGAAAAACCGGAAGCGGGACCGGATCTTTCGCCCGGTTTGGCTTTATATCCTGCTGTCCTTCCTGTTTTATATTCCCGTGGCCGTGGCGGCGGGGCTCGTCCCCATCCTGGGGATGCTGATGCTGCCGAAGACGTTCTGCTATATTCTGATGATCCTGGCGTTCCTGCGCACAGTAAGAGAAGGGAAGTGAGCCTGTGAGCAATATCGATCCCCGCTGGGGAGCCTGGGCGAAGGCCCCGGAGCCCTTTGCGGAAGAAGACTTTGAGGAGACCCTGCACACCCAGGTGCTGGTGGTGGGCGCGGGCATCAGCGGCGTGAGCTGCGCCTACAGCGCGGCCCAGTGTGGCTGTGCCGTCACGGTGATGGAGAAGCTGGCCTCTTACCATGGCTTTGCCTTCAACGTGGGGGTGGTCAACTCCCGCTACATGCGCTCTTTGGGCATCGTCAACGATCCGGACGAGGTTGCCCGGGAGTGGATCAAGCGCTGCGGCAACCGCTGCGACGAGCGGCTGGTGCGCCTGTTCGTGGACCGCAGCGAGGAGGCCATGGACTGGGTGCTGGACCTGGTGACCCGCCCGGAATGGGGCGTCAAGCCCAATCTCCAGGGGGCCGTCTACAAGGGCGAGACCTATCGGGAGCTCTACGCCGCCCATTCCTTCCACGATGGGCCTGTGGCCCGGCAGGGACGCTTCGGCGGCATCAACGACATCATGGAGCCCATGGTGCAGGAGGCTCAAAAGCTGGGGACCCGCTTCCTCTATCATACGAAGCTGCTGCAGCTCATCAAGGAGGGGGACCGGGTGGTGGGCGCCGCCGCCCGCACCAAGGAGGGAAAGCTCCTGCGGGTGCTGGCGGAGCAGGCCGTGGTGCTCTGCACCGGCGGTATCGGCGGCAACAACGAGATGTGCGCCGATCTCAGCCCCCTCGCCAACCGGGTAACGGTGAAGGCCAACGTGCCCAAGGGTGTGGACAACGGCGAGGGGCACCGGGCGGCGCTCTGGGCCGGGGCTGCCTTTGAGGACACGCCCTTTCCCACCATGATGCACCCCCAGGCCATCCGCCACGCCAACTACTGCTTTCTTTTCGTCACGCCCAAGGGCCGCCGCTTCATGAACGAGGACAACTACCTACAGGGCCGTGCACTGGGCATGCTGAAAACGGGCTTCCCCTGGTGCTGGACGATCTTTGACGACGCCTGGGCCGAGAAGATCCCCGCCACGCTGCCCTACGGCGGCGGTATTTACTGGGGCGAGAGCTTCGAGTATGAGGGCGGGACGGAATTCGACCCGAAGGCCACGGGGGAGAAGATCGAATGGAGCCTCAAAAACGGCTTTGCCGTCAAGGCGGATACGCCCCGGGAGCTGGCGGAGAAGGCGGGTATTGACCCGGACGCCTTTGAGGAGACCTTCCGCCGCTACAATGACTATTGCCGCAAGGGGCACGACGACGAATTCGGCAAGCGGCGGGAACTGCTGATCCCCCTGGATAAGCCACCCTACTATGCCCGGAAAATCGGGCCGGCTCTGCTCTCCGTCTGCGGCGGCGTGCTGGTGGACGAATATTTCCGCGCTCTCGACGAGCATCGGGACCCGGTGCCCGGCCTCTACGCCCTGGGGAATATCATGGCGGGCCGCTACGGGGTGGATTACCCCATGCTTCTGCCCGGCAACTCCACAGGCTCCGGCCTCACCTACGGCTACCTCCTGGGCCGCGACCTGGGCGGCGTCAAACGCTGAGAATAAAACGACCTCCGGGACGATCGATCCCGGAGGTCAGTTTATTTGCTTTCGCTTACAGCTCGCCGCTCAGCACGTCCGCCAGCTGCATGGCGTAGGCTAGGGCGCGGCCGTAGCTGTTGCCGTTCAGCAGCAGGGGATAGTCCACGGCGTACA
>CAMVOG010000003.1 GCA_947169005.1 uncultured Clostridia bacterium
CTCCACGGCGGAGTGGACGTTATCATTCCCGATGCCGGGGATGGGCGGCTTCACGGGCTCAGAGCCGATGGCGCAGAGTACCGCGTCCGCCCCGAAGGCGGCGGCCTCCTCACGGCTGAGGCGTGTATTCAGCCGCACCTCCACGCCCAGGGCGGCGAGACGGCGCTTCTGCTGCTCGATATAGGCGTGGAGCCGCTCCTTGAAGGGCACCTCCCGCTCGCAGAGGATGGTGCCGCCCAGCTCCCCCGTCGCCTCGCAGAGGGTGACGGCGTGGCCGTTTTCGGCGGCGGTGACGGCGGCCTGCATCCCGGCGATGCCGCCCCCGATCACCAGCACCCGCAGCTTCCGCGGCGCGGGGAGGGCATAGGTGTTCTCCCGGCTGCGCTGGGCCTCCGGATTGAGGGAGCAGAGCATGTCCCCATGGGCCACGGTCTGGGAAAAGCAGGTGAGGCAGCGCATACAGTAGCGAATGTCCTCCACTCGCCCGGCCCGGACCTTGTTGGGCAGGTCGGGGTCGCAGTTGAGCTGGCGGGCCATATAGATGATGTCCGCCTTGCCGGAGGCCAGCACCTCCTCCATCACATAAGGGTCGCTGAAGCCGCCCGCGATACCCACCAGGGACTTTTTCACATGCTTCTTGATGGCGGCGGAAATATCCGCGTGGTGGCCCTGCTCATAGAACATGCTCAGATGGGTGCGGGAGAAGGACTCGGGATGCATGGTGTCCGGGGCGCTGACGGAAACGCTGATGATGTCCGCGTGGCCGTCCAGCTGCTCCGCGATGCGGCAGCCCTCCTCCACGCCGTAGCCTGTGGGGACGATCTCCGTCCCGCTGATGCGGATATCCACGGGGAAGCCCCGGCCGCAGACCCGGTGGATCTCGTCGATGGCCATGACGGCGAAGCGGCAGCGGTTTTCGGCGCTGTCCCCGCCCCACTTGTCCGTGCGGCGGTTCTCCACGGGGCTGAACCAGTGCTGGAAGGCCCGTGAGTGGGCCGCGTGGATAGAGACCATGGGGAAGCCCGCCTGCTTGGCGGCCAGGGCCGCAACCCCGAAGTCGTGAATGACCTCCAGGATGCGCTCCTCCGTCATGGCCTTCACCGTGAGGCCCTCGGGCGTCACGCCGTCGCAGGGGCCCTCCAGGGGCCGCCCGGACATCATAAAGGCGAAGAGGGAGGGCTTGCTGGGGCCGGAGCCGGTAAAGCACAGCTCCATGGTGGGCACGGCCCCGTGGCGCTTCACCACGTCGGCCATGCGGTGGTAGTTATAATTCTGGCGGTTGACGATATCCCGGGGCCACTTTTCCTCGTTGAACTCGGTGTGGTCCACGATGACCTCTCCCTCCGCCACGGTGGCCGCGCCGCCGATGGCGATGCGTTCAAAGGACATGAGGCCGTCCACGCTGGGCTGGCCGGGGGCGATATCGTCTGTGTGGCCCGTGGGAGCGCAGAACATACGGTTGCGGTAGACCACGTCCCCGATGCGCAGGGGGGCCAGCAGGTGGGGAAAGGTCTTGAAGGCGTCAGTCATGGGGCTCCTCTCCTTTCTGATAGGCGGCCGCGATCTTCGCATAGACCGCCGGATAATGCTCCTCCATGTTCAGGCTCCTGCCGTCGGGCCCCGTCCAGATATGGAAGGTCTCGGCCTCGGCGCAGAGCTTGTCCTCAAAATACAGGGCATAACGGAGCTGCAGCTTTTTGGGCGCGAAAAAGCTCTCCCGGGTCTCGATGCGCACCCGGCCCGGATAGCGCACCGGGGCGCGGTACTGCACATGCAGGTCCACCAGGGGCGGATTGATCCCCAGGGCGGCCATATCCCGGAAGGAGAAGCCCATCGCCTTGAAAAAGTCCATCCGCGCCGCCTCAAACCAGACGGCGTAGACGGAATGGTGCGCCGCCCCCATCATGTCGCAGTCGGGATAGCGCACGTCGATCTCCGTTGTCGTTACCATGGGCACAGCCCCCTTTCTGTCCCCATGATAGCAAACCCGGCCCCATAATGCAAGGGCAAAGCCGCTTTTGGCGGCTCTTGCTCATTGCTCATTGTCCATTGTCCATTGTCCATTATCCATTGTCCATTGTCAATTATTCAACACCGCCGCCAGGCATTGGCCCAGGAGGCGGGCGGCGTTCTCCGCCTCGCCCAGGGTGTTGCCGTCGGTGCCCACCTCCACCAAAAGATAGGCGGGGGCGGCGTGCTCATTATAGCGCTCCGGGGCCACGTAGAGGGGCCGGGCCAGGCCGGGATAGGCCCCCTGGAGGGCGGCCTGGAGCCGCAGGGCGAAGCCCAGATTCTCCCGCCAGCCGGGAAAGGCCAGGCCGTTCTCCCCCGTGGCGGCAATGAGCATGAGTTGGGAGCAAACGACGCCGCCGGGGGCCACGTACTCCGTGCGGTAGGCCGCGCCGCTGGCGGTGGCGGCCGCGTCCCGGTGGATATCCAGCACCACCTGGATGGAGGGATGCTCCGCCAGGGCCCGCTCCACGGCGGCCAGAGAGCGGCCGTAGGAGCCCGTATAGCTGGGGTAATCGTAGAGCTCCGTATCGTGCAGGACCTCAAGACCCGCCGCCTCCAGGCTCTCCGCCAGCACCTTTCCCACCTGCATGACGCTCTTCGTCTTGTCCTCGGTGCGGGAGGGGTCGCTCTCCTCGTAGGCCCCGCCCGCCTGGGAATAGGCCTCGCTGCCGTGGGTATGGAGGATCAGCACCTGGGGGCCCTCCCCCAGGGTGAAGGGCAGGGGTTGACTGAGCAGGGCCGCCGGGTCCAGGACGTAGGAGGTGCCGTTCTTGATCTCCAGCCGCTCCGCGGGGGCGGGGGACGGGAGCGGGGCCGCTGGCTTCGCTGCCTCCACCGCCGTTTCATCGCCCTCTTTCACCGTCTCTTCCACCGCCTCCCCCTCGGCCTCTTCCGCGGCCTCCGGCGCCTTATCCGCCGTCACGGGCCGCTCCAGTGCAAGCCGCTCCGGGCGGGGAGCAAGGGCCTTGGGTGGCTCCGCCTCGGGAGCCGCCTCCGGCTCCGGCTCTTCCGTGGGCTCCGCCGCCGGGATCGGCTCCGGCTCCGCCCGTTCCAGGCCCAGCACCGCCTCGGTGAAGGCCCGGTCCTCTCCCACCTCGCGCAGCAGGGCCAGGGCCCGCTCTCCCACCCCGGCGCTGAGGCTCAGCCGCAGCAGTCCGCAGACGGCGGCGGCGCAAAGGAATCGCTTGAATACCCGTTCCATCTTTCCTCTCCTATCCAGGTGCTTTCCGCTTTCGATAGTGAAAGGATATGCGTCTCAGCCGCTTGTAAGAACGGGAAAATTGTGCTATACTGCTCTCATGCTCTAAAAAGGAGTGGTTTTTATGCTGAAAAAAGCAAAATGGAATTACCGCAGGCTGGTCCTGCCCTTGATTCTGGGCCTGCTGCTCTGCTGCGCGGCCCTGCTGTTGCTGACGGGCTTCGGCATCCGCTACGGCTTCGTCACCTCCCTGCCGGTGGAGTCCATCCCCGCCGACCAGCTCAAGGGGGCCTGCGCCCAGGTGGGCGTCACCTCCCTGGAGGGGACCTTCGCCCGCATCGGCAGCGTCTACAGCTCCGACGATGAGGAGGAAGAAGCCCCCGTGGGCGGCACCCAGTTCTGCATGGTGAAGCTGAACGACGGCCACTACATCGCCGTGCGGGTCTCCGGGGAGCACACGGCGGACGTCGCCACCTTCAGCCAGGCGGTGGCGGACATGGGCATCGACCAGGCCCGCACGCTGAGCTTCCCCCTCATCCGGGGCACGGTGAACGAGCTGCCAGACAACCTCTACGCCCTCTTCTGCAACTGGGCGGACCAATACCTGGAGGATTCGGACGGCAGTGAGGCCTTCTACGAAGCCAATCTCCACAAGCTCATCCTGGACGGGGACTATTACGGGGCCTTCCCCCAGGGCACCGTGATCTTCCTCACGATCCTGGCGGGGCTGCTGCTGGCGCTGGCCGTCGCACTGCTTGTCTTCGCCCTGCTGGGGAACTTTGACCGCTCGGTCCGCGCCGGGGTCAAGGCCGTGGGCCGGGAGGCCCTGGAAAAGGAATTTGCCGAGGCGGAGAGCTACGCCGGTAGGCTGGTGCTGGGCCCGGAGCACACCCTCCTGCTCCACCGCTTCTCCTCCGAGCTTTTCAACACAAAGGACGTGCTCTGGGCCTACGCCCGCAGCCGCCGCCTGGAGGGCGGCAAGCTGAGCTGGTTCTTCGTGATGAAGACCGGCGACAAGCGGGAATACAGCGTCTGCCTGGGGGACGCGAAGCTGGTACAGGCGGCGGAGGAGCGGCTGAAGAGCCTGGTCTCCCCCCTCTGCACGGGCTTCGACAAGGAGAAGCAGGCCCTCTATGACAAGGACGTGAACACCTTCCGCGCCCGGGTGAAGAACGGGAGCATCTGAGCATACAAAGCAAAATCGCCGCCCCGGTCCCAAAAGGGATCGGGGCGGCGATTTTTGCTTTTTCTCGTTCAGTCCAGGATCACGATGCTTTCGATCACGGGCTGCTCCTCCGGGAGGATGGTGCCGTTATCGTCCACGGGCTTTGCGTCCTTAGCGATCTGCTCAGCGATCTCCATGCCCTCGGTCACGTGGCCGAAGCCGGCGTAGTTCCCGTCCAGGAAGGTGGAGTCCGCCACCACGATGAAAAACTGGGAGCTGGCGCTGTCCGGCGGCGTGGCGCGGGCCATGGAAATGACCCCCTTCACGTGGGAGATGTCGTTCTCCACGCCGTTGGAGGAAAACTCGCCCTTGATCTTTTCCTCGGAGCCGCCGGTGCCGTTGCCCAGGGGGTCGCCCCCCTGGATCATGAAGCCGTCCATGATCCGGTGGAAGGTGAGCCCGTCATAGAAGCCCTCCTCCGCCAGCTTCATGAAGTTGGCGACGGTGATGGGGGCGGTGTCCCCATCCAGCTCCAGGGTGATGACGCCGTAATCCTTCACGGTGATCTGGGCGTGGTGGACGCCGATGCCCTCGGCGGGAGCTGCCTCCGGCTCAGCGGGGGCGGTCTCCCCCGTCTGCCCCACGGGGGCGGAGGTGGCCGTGCCCTCGACGGGGGTGGTCTTGTTGCAGGCGCAGAGCAGGAGCAGCGCCGCCATCAGCAAAAGCAAAATGCACTTTTTCATGATATCTGCCTTTCACGCAAGGGGGAGCGCCGAAGCGCTCCCCCTTTTTGGGTTTATGGTTTGCCGTCCGGCTCGCCTTTGGCTTACTCAGCCTTCAGCGTGTCGTCCAGGCGGTTGAGGACCACGGCGGCCTCAGCGCGGTTGGTGGTGCCATAGGGGTTCAGCTTATTCTCGTCGTTGCCCTTGAAGATCTCGTTCATCACGCACCAGCACATGGGCTCGTAAGCGTAATCCAGGACCTGGTCGGCGTCCGCGAAGTCAAGCTGGAAGGCCCACAGGCCCTTGAAGCCCTTATCCTTGGTCTGAGCGTAACGGTAGAGGATCGCGGCGAGCTCCTGGCGGGACACGTTCTTTTCAGGCTTGTACTCGGTCTCGGAATAGCCGAGCACGATGCCCTCGGAAGCGGCCCAGCGAACGGCCTCGGTGTACCAGGTATCCGCGGCGACATCCTCAAAGGTCATGGCGTAGTTCACGACGGGCTGACCCTCGATGCGCCACAGGATCACAACGGCCTCGGCGCGGCTCACGTCCTTGAGAGGCTCATAGGTGGTCTCGCTGGTGCCCTCGATCAGGCCCTTCTCGTAAGCGTCCTTGATCTCCTCATAGAACCAGTCGTCCTCCTTCACGTCGATGAAGGGCAGGCCCTTTTCGGGCTCGGTGGGCGTGGGCTCAGTGGGAGTGGGATCGGTGGGAATGATGACCACGGGAACAGGCAGCTTATCCAGCACGACCTCCTTGGTCTCCGTATAGGTCTTGCCGCCCAGCTCCACCGTGGCGGTGTAGGTGATCTTGCCCTCTTCGGAGTAGGTGGGATCGACGGTCTCGCTGGTGGACTCGGACACGGCGGTTTCCACATGGGTCTCGTCATTGGCGCAGACGATGGTAGCCGTCAGCGTGCTGTTGTCCTCGCTCCAGGTGAAGGTGGGCTCGCCCCAGGCGTGGCCGGTGGCCTCGATGGCGCGGGTCTCCACATGAGACGCGTCGTTGGCGCAGGTGCGTGTCTCGACGCCCTCAGCCTCGCAGGCAGCGGGCGTGGTAACGGTCCACTCGCCCCAGGCATGGCCGGTGGCGGCGATCTCGACGGTCTTCGTCTGCGCCTCGAACAGCTCGTTCTCGAAGGTGGCGGTGTAGACGGTCTGGCCGGCGTTCTCGCAATCAGCGGCGGTGGTCACGGCCTCGGTCTCCACGGTCTCGGTGAAGAAGTGGTTTCTGTCGCGAGAGCAGGTAGCCTCGGCGGTGACGGTGGCATTGTCCGCGGACCAGGTGTAGGTGACCTGATAATCATGACCAAGAGCAGGCACGTCGATAAAGTGAGGCGCGGGATTCTCCGGATCAAAGTCAAAGGTAGCAAGCGCCATATCCATGCCGGCCTTCTCGCAGGCCGGATCGATCGCGCGGACGATCTCGATGTCGGTGGTTTCCACGGTCATCGTATGCGTGGGATCGTTGGCGCAGGTCATGAGGCAGGTGGCTGCGGTGTAGTCCTCGTTGAAGCTGGCCTTGATGGCGCCCGTCTCCGTGCGCTCAGGCTGCCAATCGTGGCCCAGGGCCTCGATGGTCTTGGCCTCGCGGCTGATCTCCGCGCCGCAGACGGCGCAGTAGACGACCTCGTCATAGCTGCCGGCGGTCTCGCAGGTGGCGGCGACCTCGTTCTCCTTCACGGCCTCAGCGGCGGTGTGGCCGGTGGCCGTGATCGGGCGGGTCTCATTGTGGTTCATGTCATGCTTGCAGAAGCGCATCTCGGTGCCGTCCTCGGTGCAGGTAGCGACCTTCATGACGACCCAATCCATCCAGTCGTGCCCAAGGGCCTCGACGGTGACGGTCTCACGGCTGATCTCAGCGTTGCAGACGGTGCAGTAGACGACCTCGTCGTAGCTGCCGGCGGCCTCGCAGGTGGCGGCGACCTCGTTCTCGATCACAGCCTCGCCGGGCGTATGGCCGGTGGCGGGCTCGTCGGTAACGGTTTCGCGGCTGATCTCAGCATTGCAGACGGTGCAGTACACGACCTCGTCGTGCCAGCCGGCCTCGGTGCAGGTGGCCGGGGTCTCGTTCTCGGTAACGGCCTCGCCGGGCGTGTGGATGCCGGTGGCGGGATCGGTCACGGTGGTGCGGCTGATCTCAGCGTCGCAGGTGGTGCAGTACACGACCTCGTCGTGCTGGCCGTCCTCAACGCAGGTGGCCGGGGTCTCGTTCTCGATCACGGTCTCGCCGGCGGTGTGGCCGGTGGCGGCGACGGGCAGCGTAGCGGTATCGGTATAGGTCTCCTCTTCAAACGTCACGGTAGCGGTGAAGGTCTCCAGGCCCTCAGTCTCGCAGCCGGGCTCGTCGGTGATCTCGCTGGTGATGGACTCGGCCAGCAGGACCAGCTCCTCATCGCAATTCTCGCAGGCGAAGGTGGCAGCGGCTTGCGTGCGGTCATCGCTCCAACTCCAGGTGGGCTCGCCGAAGCTGTGGCCGTTGGCGGGCAGGAACACGCCGGTGCCGACGGTGACGGGCACGCCTTCGATCTCGAACGTCGCGTCGTACTCGGCATAGCCGCCCTCGGTGCAGCCGGGCTCGGGATCATAGGTCACGGTGATTTCATCGGTGCTGCCGGTCATGGTGTGGGTCGGGTCATTGGCGCAGACCAGGGTGACGGTCACGCTGCTGTAATCCTCGGCCCAGACGATGCCGTCCTCGGCGATACCCCAATCATGCTCCAGCGCGGGGATCTCGACCTCCTTGGTGTCGGTATAGGTCTGGCCCTCCAGCTCGACGCTGGCGGTGTAGACGGTCTTACCGGCCTCCTCGCAGGTGGCGGGGGTGGTCTCCTCGGTAACGGTGGCGTCCAGAATCAGCTCGTCGCTGAACTTGGCGGTGGCGGCGGTATAGCCTTCCTCGTCGCTGCCGGTCCAGGTCCACTCGGGCTGGCCGTAGATGTTGAGCACGATTTCAACGGCTTCCTCGCTCACGGCGACGTCGTCGTTGCGCTCCAGGGTATTGACGGTGACGGTGGTGTTGAAGCCCTCGTCCTCGTCATAGGTGTAGCTGAACTTCACGGTCGCCAGGGTCTCCTCAGCAGCGATCTCGTCGGCGGAGGCGTAGGCGAAGGTGATGATGCCGTTCTCGGCATCCACGTGGTAGGACTTGTACTCCAGGCTGCTGGTGACGGACTCGACGGCCAGCTTCTCGGCGTCATAGGTCAGGGTGACCAGGCCGTTGGTGACAGCCTCATCCTCGAAGAGCTCGACGGCGAGGACGTTCTCCTCGGCCTCCTCGATCTCCTCAGAGCGCTTGGCGTTCTGCAGGGAGGCAACGTGCAAACCGCCGACGATCTTGTTGGCGGCGGAGCCCAGGCGCTCCTGCTCGACGGTGCCTCTCATGGCAGTCTCCTCAGCATCCAGCTTGCCGAAGCCGTCGCCGAGGCGGACCATGCGGAAGGTCTGATAACCGCCGGGGACCGCGTTCTCCAGAGCGGGCTCCACGATGGCGCTCAGATCCACACCGGTGTAAACGCCGGCGTTGTCGACCACGAGGATATACATGTCGGAAATGTTATAGTGCCGGATGGCCACGTAGACCTCGCTCTCTCCCGCAAAGGCGGAGAGATCGGCGGCGTAGCGCTTCCAGCTGCCGGTGGCGGTGATGTCGTCGCTGAGCTTGGTCATCTCGTTGGGATCGGCGCTGGTGCCGGCGTAAATGGCAAAGTTCTCCGCAGCGTAGTCGGAATCCATGCCCTCGGCATAGAAGGCGAAGACGGGCATGTCGGAGGCCTCAACCGCGCTCAGGTCGATGGCGGGAGAGACGGCCCAGTTGTCGGGCTCCAGAGCGCCGGCGGTATTGATGTAAGAGCCGGACATGATGCAGCCCGTTCCCTCATAGGCCATGCTGTCGAAATCGGGAGTGCCGTTAAACCAGGAAGCGATGTTGTGGTTCCAGGTCCAGTTATAGCCGTCCTCGTCGGCGTCCACAAAGGTCCAGTCGGTGGGCTCGGCCTCAAAGTCGAAGGTCACGAGCTCCGTAGCGCCCTCGAAGGGATCCACGGGCATCTCGCCGATGACGGTAGTCAGCTCGTCATAGGTACCGACCAGGCCGGAGATATTGACGGAGTCGACGGTGCCGACCAGGCCGACCTCACCGCCGTTCAGGAAGTCGATATACCAGACCTTCTGGGTGCCGTTGTCGGCGACGACCAGGCCAACGGCGTTCGGCTCAAGGCTGCTGGTAACGGGATTGTACTTGAGATCCTGGATGAAGGCCATGGACAGGTCGGACTGCGCGGCGGGCACGATGCCGGTTTCCAGCAGGGAGCCATAAGAGATCTTGCCCGCGGCATAGTCGATATCCAGCTCGTACAGGGTGCCTTCCATGGTGATCATGTAGTAGACGAAGATAGCGGTGCCTTCGTCATTGGTATCGGTGCCGGCAAAGGCCAGGCCGGCCATGGTGGGCAGCGCGCTGCTCAGATTCCAGCCGTAATAGTCCGGCGCAACGAGCCAGCCGAGGTCGGTGGTAAACAGGACTTTCTTGTCCTCGACCTCGCCGTCCGCGTCGATGAAGCTCGGATAGTTTGCCATATCCTGGGCGGGATAATCGGCATAGGTGGCAGCATCATAGGTGAAGCTCGCGGGGGTGGTCAGATCCTCAGCGTCCAGCGCGGTGATCTTGGTGCCGATACCGGCCAGGTAGAGATCGCCGCCGCGGGCGCCGCTGGTGACAGCGCCGGGAGCCTCCGCCTTGACGTCGTAGCTCAGGCCGGCCAGGCTCAGGGAAACGAAGTGGTCGCCGTCCGCGTCGCTGACCTGGGCGGTGACGTAGGACTCGATGCTGGTCAGGCCCTTGACGGTAACGTCGATGGTGGCCGTGAGCTTCTCGCCCTCGGCATTGGCGTCCACGGTGGTAACGGTGATGGTGGCGGTGCCTTCCTTGAGGGCGGTGATCACGCCGTCCTCGTCGATGGTGGCAACGCTCTCATCGCTGCTCTCGGCGGTGTACTCATTAGTCTCGCCCAGCTTGACCTTGATCGTGGCCTGGGCGGTCTCGCCCTCATAAAGCTCGATGGCAGCGGGGTCGACCTTCAGGGTCAGATCGGTGGAGGGCTCATACTCATACAGGCCGACGACGGGCCATACATCCTTGCCGAAGTCGCCCAACAGGGCATTGCGGCCCGGATCGTTGGGATCAATGGCGTAGAGCACGGCGGAATCCGCCTGCCCGTCATAGTGGGCCAGATACAGGAAGCCGTTGTTCTCGTCATAGACCATGGAGGCCCAGACCTGGTTGGTGACGTCAGAGACGCCGGTCAGGTCGATGCCGGTCTCGCCGATGGGCTCATACGCGATGTAACCGGTATGAGAGATAACCGCGGAGTAGAGCGTGCCGCTCTCCGTCATCATATAGAAGACGGGGGCATTATCGTCGGTCACGCCGTCGGAGTCCGTGTAGCTTTCGCGTATGTCGGTGCCGGTGAAGGTGGCCATGGGATCGCTGCCGAAGTTCGTAGTCAGATCAAAGTAGATCAGGCTGCCCGCCACGGGATCCAGCATGGTCAGGTAAGTGCCGTTGTTATCGGGTCCAAGCACGCGGCCAACATTGTGGCCCATCGCGGCGAAGGCCTCCTGGAGATCAATGGGCAGAGCAGTCGCGTCGGAGGGGATCCACATGCTGACGATGCCGCCCAGCTGGGTGACCTCGTAGGTGTCAGCGTCCACGGCGTACATGGTGTCCTCGGTAGAGCCGTAGATGACGTCGTCAACCAGAGCGCCCCAGGTCAGGCTGCCTACCTCGGCGATCTCTTCCCACTCGGCGGTCTTGTCGGTGGAGAAGACAGAGGTCACGCCCTTGCCTTCCGGGTTCCAGATGATGCCGCGCAGCTCGGCCACGGGGGCTTCCTCCACGGTCACGGCCACGGTGGCGGTCAGGTTGGGCGCTGCCACGGTGGTAACGGTGACGGTGGTGGCGCCGGTGCCGACGCCGGTAACGACGCCGTCTTCATCGACGGTGGCGACGGTCTCGTCATCGCTCTCGAAGGTGACGGACTTTTCCTCCAGCGTCCAGGGATAGACGGTGGCGGAAAGGACGCCGCTCTGGCCGCGCAGCAGGTTCAGCGCGGTGGGTTCAACCTCGATATCGGTGGCCTCCTCGGCCTCCGGGATCTCGGCGGTCTTGCCGGGGATGATGAACAGACCGTTCAGGCAGAAGCGGAACAGGGAGTTGCCGCTGCTGGAAACCTTGGTGGCCTTACCGGTCTCGGTGTCCAGCATCCAGAGATAATGGTCCGTATCATTGGTCTTGTTGTAGTTGGCGGCGAGGTACAGAACATCCTCGTTGCTGTCCCAGGCCAGGGCGCCGCCGTTGTTGTAGTTGTAAGCGCCCATGACGCCGAGAGCGTCCACGGCGATCTCCTCGGCGGTGGGTATGACTTCCGTGGCCGTATCCTCGTAGCCGACCTCGACGGTGTCGAAGTAGACGCGCCACTTGTCGGTGCAGTTGTAGTGGCGGACGGCCACATAGACCTCGCTCTCACCGGCGAACTCGGAGATATCCAGCGTGTACTTGGCGTAGTCAGCGGCGGGGACGACGTCCGCGCCCAGCTGAGTCATTTCATCGGGGTCAGCGCTGGTGCCGGCGAAGAAGCCGAGGGTGTCGGGATAGTTGTTGCTGTAGCTCTTCGCGTAGACGGAGAAGAATGCGCTGCCGCTCGCGGCCGACAGGTCGATGGCCGGGGAGATGGCCCAGTTGTCCGGGGTCCGCGCAGTATTATTCTCATAGGAGGCGGAAGTCATGTGGCCGGAGCCGTCGTTCGCGGCCGGGCTGGCAGCGGTGGTCCAGCTCCAATTGCTGCCGTCGCCGTCAGCGTCCACAAGGGTCCAGCCGGCGGGATCCGCCTCAAAGCTCTCGGTAAAGACCTTGACGGCGCTGTCGGGCTCCTCAACAGGGTTCAGCTGGAACTTGAAGAGCATAGCCTTGCTGGAGCTGCCGTAGCTGGCGACGTAGAAGGTGCCGTCGGTGGCAACAGCCAGCTTGTTGGCCACGGCGTAGTTGTCGCTCAGGCCGTTCAGGGTGATGTGCGCGGCGGGCGTCAGTGCGCCGGTCGTCTGATCCACGGTATAGAGCATGTTGTTCTCGCCCAGGGCGTACAGGGTGTTGCCCTTGGCATAATAAGCCATGTCGTAGATGACGGAGCTGACGTCGGCATACTTGCCGACGCGGGAGGCCTCCTCCAGCTCGCGCACGTTGGCGGCATAGAAGTAGCCGTCCTCAGCAGCCATGTAAACGTAGCCGTTCACATACTCGGCCGCGCGGACCTTCACGTTGGATTCGGCAAAGGTCTCGATGCCGGTGAAGCTGTTGGCGTTGGCGGAGCCCAGGGTCGCGGGATCAAGCTCGACCCAGGTCGCGCCGTCATAGTAATTGAAGCCGATCATCTTGCCGCCCAGGTTTTCCTGCTCGGCGCCGGTTTCAAAGGTGAAGGCGGCAACGTTGCCGGCGTAGTCGCCCACGACCAGCAGAGCGGTGGCGGGAAGCTGCACGCCCTCCAGATCCAGCGGGACCTCAACGGCCTCGCCGGGCTCGGTCTGCTCGGGCACGATGCCGATGAATTCCTTGGTGCCGGCCTTGTTCATCACGCCGATATAGGCGATGTACTGATCGTCCTGGGCCTTGACGGTGACGTTGCCGGTGAGCAGGTCGCGCATGGCGCCCTCCACCACGGGAGCGTCGTTATCCACGGTGACGGTGTAGCCGATGGCAGCGCCCTCACCCGCCAGACCGTTCTCCAGCACGTAGGCGAAGCCCTCGGCGTCCAGGCTGCTGCCGGTGGCAACAGCGCCGTTGGCCTCGGCGTACTGCACGGTGTAGTACTCAGGCAGCGCCCACAGGCCGACGGTGGCCTTGTCCCCGGCCTGCAGGCCGACGGAGCTCAGGCTCTTGTTCACGGAGAAGTTGCGGGCAGCGGTGTTCTGCCAGGCGCCGCCGTTCACGTAGTAGTACGGAGCGTACATGCTGCCGCCCACGGTGCTCCACAGGACCTTGCCCTCCTCATCCTGGATGGCGAAGCCCAGAGTACCGACGTTGCGGATGGGCATGTAGTTGAAGGCGGCAATGGCGCGCTCGCCATTGATGGCCAGGCGGTCAGCGGGGAACTCGTCCTCAACGATGAAGGGGTTGCCCATGTAGATCTCATTGGCGCCCTTCTCGTTCTTGACCGTCATGTAGTTGGTGTTGGCGTTGTTCAGGTAGGGCAGAGCGCCGGTGCCGTAAGCCTCGTCGATGACGGAGCTGTGGTCGAACATCGCGGCGTCGGTCCAGTTGCCGTAGAAGGCCAGCATCGGGATGGACTGGGTCACGTCCACGATCTCGCCCTCGCCGGTGCTGATGCCCTCGATGAAGGTGTAAGCGAAGACGTAGGTCTGGCCGAAGTAGGTGTCGATGAGCTGCTTCATGCCCTCGGCCAGCTGGAGGGTCACCTCCACGTGGACGGGCTCGTTCTCCACCACGATGGTGGTGGCAGCCGCGGCGGCCAGAATGATCTGGGCGTCGGCGGTGGTAACGTCGCCGTCGCCGTCCACGTCGGCAGCCACGAGATCATACTCGGCGCCGTCATTCTCGCCGGAGACATAGTCCAGGATGGCCTGGGCGTCGGCGGCATTGGTCTCGCCGTCCTTGTTCACGTCGGCCTCGACGCTGAAGTAGGGCTCAAAGACCTCGCCGTCCACGACGTAGGTGGCGGTGAAATCCTCGCCCTCAGCCAGGCCGAGAGTGGCCTCGTCCATCAGCATGCCGTAGCCGGCGTTTCCGGCAATCCCGTGGATGAACATGTCGGAGCTCAGATTGTACTCGAGCTTCTCTTCACCCAGGGGGTTGATGGTGAAGCCGAAGGTGTAGGTGCCGGTCTTCTCCGGGTCGTCGCCCAGCTCGGCCTTGACCTTGCCGTCCTTGGCGGAGTCGGGGAACATGGTGGAGCCCTCATCCATGAGGATGTAGCTCTTGGCCTGGGTGGCCAGGCCCACGTTGGCCTCGCCGGCGCCCTGCTTCAGCATGGACCAGTACGCGCCGTCGCCGTCCACCAGGGGAACGGCGGTGCCCATCAGCAGGCTGTTGGTGAGCTGGCGGGCCGTCAGGCCGGTCTTCTCCTCCAGGCCGTTTTCACGGATGTACTGCCCCATGACGGCGGCCATACCGGCCACCTGGGGAGAGGCCATGGAGGTACCGCTCATGAGCTCGTAATCGGTGTGGGATTCAGTGGGAGAGTCCGCGCCGGTGTTGGCGCCCCACACGGAGTAGATGCTGCCGCCGGGAGCAGTCAGCTCGGGCTTCAGCACCAGGGTGCCGGGAACGCCCCAGGAGCTGAAGGTGCTCATGGTCTGAACGTTGGTGTCCTCACCGAGATCAAACTGCAGCGTACCGCTGACGCTGATGGTGCCGGTGTAGTAGGGCACCGCGGCGTCCTCCACATAGGTGGAGCCGTCCTTCAGCAGCTGCCCGTCCTCCTGAAGGATGGACACGGCGGGAGCGGTGTAATTGTAGCCGGACAGGTTCATGTTGATGACGCCGGGCTGGTTGTTGACGATGATGACGGCGATGGCGCCCTGGGCAACGGCGGCGTTGGCCTTTGCGAAGAAGGAGGAGGTGCCGCGGTTGCAGATGGCGACCTTGCCGCTGACGATCTCGCTGCCGAGGGCCAGGAAGTCGTCACCGGCCACGCCGACGTGACCGTTGTCGTCCACGCCCGGAGTGTCAACATAGACGAACTCCAGTTCGCCCTTGTCGGCCAGGGTGGCGATGGGCTCGTTGCCGTAGCCGCTGGTCTGGGAATAGAAGATCAGCTCGCCGCCGAAGAGAATGGGCATGCCGCTCTGGCCGCTGTTGTCCACGGAGGCCACGGTCAGAGAGTTGGTGAAGGAGCCGGGGCTGCCGCCCGTGGCGTAGTTCACGTCGCCCGCGTACAGATAGGGATACATGCTCGTGTTGTACGGGGTGTTGTACCAGGAATAGCTGTTGCCGAGGGACATGGCCACGACCAGGCCGTTCTCGACCAGCATGTTCATGATGTCCTCATAGGTGCCGGAGAAGCTCAGACCCGCCTGGCCGGAGCCGAGGGACAGGTTGGCGCTGTCGGCGCCGAGGATGATGGCGTCCTCAATGGCGGACATATAGTCGGAGTCATAGGCTCCGCCGCCCTTGCCGAAGACCTTCATCACCATGAGCTGCGCGTCGGGAGCAACGCCCTGCACGCCGACCTCGGTGAGGGCATCCTTCCACTCGCCGTCAACCTTGACGAAGCGGTTGGCGGTGGCAATGCCGGCCACGTGAGAGCCGTGCTCGCCCTGGCCGTCCTGCATGTGGGTGAAGTAGTCCGCGGTCTTGTCCACATAGTTGTAGCCGTAGGGGACCTTGCTGCTGTAGTACGTGCCGCCGCCGGAGTTCAGCTCGCTCGCCACGGCCGCGATGTCAGCCGCGGTCATCAGCATGCCGGTGTCCAGCCCGTCCACCTCATAGGCGTGCTCCAGGCCCTCGCCGGAGAAGGACTGATGATCGATATCCGCGCCGGTGTCGATCACGGCGACCTTGCTGCCCGCGCCGGTGTAGCCCTGCGCCCAGGCGGCGGTGGAGCCGGTCTGCACGGTGGAGGTAGCCATGTTGGGCTCGTCCGCCTGGTCCAGCTCATAGCGATTCTCGATCTCCACCTTGGCAACGCCGGGAAGAGCCTCGATGGTCGCGATATCGCCGTACATGACGTTCGCGGAGATGATGTTGGCAGCCAGCGTCAGGTTCCACTTGACCTGCAGCTTTTTGCCGGTGGCAGCCTCGATGCGGGCAGTCATTGCTTCCTGCTCCGTTTTCAGGGTGCCGCGATAGCTCATCGCCGCGCTGTTGGAGGCGATGTTCTCCAGGCCGTACCCGGCTTCGATGGTGGAAGCCTTGTCCAGCACGATGGAGACACGGACGGTGTCCGTGAGCGCGTAGGGCTCCTGCTCGATGCCTTCCGCTTCATCGGGCAATTCCCCGAGATACGGAAGATCTACGGAAGCAGGATCGATGGGACTGAGCCTGAGCTCTTCCGCGTCGGACGCGGCGGCGTCTCTGTTCACTGCCATGCCGGGAACGGCCAGGGCGAACAGCATAACTGCCGCGAGCAGCACGGAAAGCAGGCGCTTCCAGGTGTGCTTCATGTTTCTTCTCTCCTTCTGGCATAAAAGCCGTTTTTTTCGGCCGACCGGTTTCAAAAATTTCCGGGCGGCTCTGAGGAAACTTTAACAGACTAAATTGTACTACAAGTTACGAAAAATGGCAAGGGCCAAAAGGAGTATTTTTCATATAAAAAAAACGGGGGACCCGCCCCCGTTTTTTTATACTCTCTTCATCCGGTACAAAATCGCGTTCACGATGGCGGCGGCCACGTTGCTGCCGCCCTTCCTCCCCCGGGCCACGATGCAGGGAAGACCGGAGGCGATGATCCGCTCCTTGCTCTCCACCACGTTCACGAAGCCCACGGGCACGCCGATGACCCCGGCGGGACTGAGCCGCCCCTCCTTCGCCAACTCCTCGATGCGCAAAAGAGCCGTGGGGGCGTTGCCGATGGCAAAGACCACGGGCCTGCCCAGCCGGGCGGCCTTCTCCATGGACACGGAGGCCCGGGTGACGCCCCGCTCCTTCGCCTCGGCGGCCACGTCCTCATCCCCGATGAAGCAGAGGGCCTCCCCGCCGAAGAGCTTCAGCGTCCGCTTGTTGATGCCGGACTGGGCCATGGTGGTATCCGTCACGATGACGGCCCCGCCCTCGATGGCGCGGCCGATGGTCTCCGCCGCCCCCTCGGAAAAATACAGGTTGTCGGCGTAGTCAAAGTCCGCCGAGGTATGGATCACCCGCTTGACGATATCCGCCGTGGCGGGGTCCAGGGTCTTGCCCAGCTCCGCCAGGGTCTCCCCGATGATCTCCATACTGCGCTTTTCAATATCCATGGGCTTGATATTCTCGATCTTCACAGCTCCACTCCCCTTTCCTTGATTTCCCCCAGCGCCGAAAGCAGGCGCTCGTTTTCCTCCCGGGTCCGCACCGCCGTGCGGTACCAGTGCTCGTCCAGCCCCGTGAAGTTGGAGCAGCGCCGCAGGAGAATGCCGTAGGGCAGCAGCCGCTCATAAAGCGCCGTGTCCCGGGAGTGGAAAAGCAGGTAGTTCACCGCGCCCTCCACGACCTCCAGGCCCAGCTCCCGCAGGCCCCGGAGCAGCCGCTCCCGCTCCGCCGCCACGAAGGCGGCGCTTTTCTCCCGCCAGCCGGGCTCGGCCAGGGCCGCCTCGCCGCAGACCGCCGCCACCGTGGACACGCACCAGGGCTGGCCGCAGGCGCGCACCGCCTTTAGGGCAGGCCCGGCAGAGAGCAGGTAGCCCAGCCGCAGCCCCGCCATGGCGAAGAGCTTGGTAAAGGCCCGCAGGATCAGCAGGTTGTCGTATTCCTTTAAATAAGGCTTCATGGTATAGTCCGCCGCGGCGGGCACAAAGTCCAGGAAGCACTCGTCCACCACCAGGAGGGCTCCCAGCTCCCGGCAGCGCCGGGCCAGGGCCAGCAGGGTCTCCCGCTCCACCAGGCGGCCCGTGGGGTTATTGGGATTGCAGACGAAGACCAGCTCCGTCCCCGGCGTCACGGCCTCGACGAAGTCCGCCCCCAGGTCAAAGTCCCGGTCCTGCCGCAGGGGATGCTCCGCCACGGCGCAGCCCACGGTCTTCATGGCCGCCGCGTATTCGGAGAAGGTGGGGGCGGCCACCAGGGCCCGCTTGGGCCGCAGAGCCCAGGCCAGGCGGAAGATGAGGTCCGCCGCCCCGCTGCCGCAGCAGACATGCTCCGGGGCGACCCCCTCCCAGCGCCCGATGGCGGCGCGCAGGGAGCGCTGCTCCGTGTCGGGATAGGCCTCATAGTCCCCGATGTGGGCGACAATGGCCTCCTTCGCCCGGGGCGGCATCCCCAGGGGGTTGATGTTGGCCGACAGGTCCAGCAGGCTCCGGCCGGGCTCGATGGCATAGGGCGCGTAAATATCGCCCCCGTGGGCTTTCATGGTTTCGTGTCACTTCCTCGAAGTTTAAAGATTAAAGTTGAAAGTTGAAATCGCTTTAAACTTTAAACTTTAAACTTTAAACTATAAACTCAATACAATCGCCAGCCGCGCCGCGCCGAAGAGCAGCAGGGCGGCGGAGGAGGAGGCGTACATGAGCTTGACGGTTTTCGTGATGTCCTCGGCGTCCACGGGGCGTTCAGGGTCCCCGATGGTGGGCTTTTCCACCATTTTGCCGAAATACTTGTGGCTGCCCCCCAGCTCCACCCCCAGGGCCCCGGCCGCCGCGGATTCACACTGGGCGCTGTTGGGGCTCAGATGCTTGTAGCGGTCCCGGCGGAAGATGCGCCAGGCCCCCTTGCCGTTCAGCCCCACCAAGGGGGCGGTCACGATCATCAGCAGGCCCGTGATCCGGGCGGGGATAAAGTTGAACACGTCGTCCAGCCGCGCGGCGAAGCGCCCGAAATAAAGGTACTTCTCATTCTTGTAGCCGATCATGGAATCCATGGTGTTCACGGCCTTGTAGAGGAAGGCCAGGGGCGCGCCGCCGATGGCGAAATACAGCATGGGGGCCACCACCCCGTCGGAGGTGTTCTCCGCCACGGTCTCCACCGTGGCCTTTATGATCTCCTCCTCCGTCAGCTCCGCCGTGTCCCGCCCCACGACGTAGCCCACGTACTTGCGGGAGTTCTCAATATCCTGCAGGCGCAGGTACTTGCGGATGCGGAAGGCCTCGTCCTTCAGGCACTTGGCCGCCAGGATGCGCCAGCACCATATGGCCTCCAGAATAAGGCAGGGGATGAGACTCCACTTGCCCAGGAGCCAGAGGATGACAAAGGGGACGGCGAAGCAGAGGACGCAGACGCAAATGGCTAAAAGCATCCCCGCCAGGAACTCCCGTTTAGGCAGCAGGCGGCGCAGCAGCTTCTCCCCCCGGGAGATCAGAAGGCCGATGGTGCGCACCGGGTGATAAAGGCCCTCCGGGTCGCCCAGGATGGCGTCCAGGGCAAAGCCGATGAGAAGGGCCGCAAGGATCAGCATGGTCTTTTTCCTCTCTCTTTTTGTCTTACAGGCTAACGCCTTCATTTAATATAGCATAAATTTTCTCCATGTCCAGACTTTCCCGCAGGGTCTGAGCCAGGAGATCGTACTGCTGCTCCTTGAAGCTCCTGATATCCAGAGCCGTGACGGCCCCGGCGTCGATGCCCTTGGCCTCCAAAATGGCCTTGACCACGGCCTTGGCGGTGTCCTCGGTATCGAAGATGCCGTGGATATAGCTGCCGTAGACGTTGCCCTTGTTGATGATGTTGGCCTCCCGCCCGCTCTGGCCCATGTGGATCTCATAGCCCTCATAGCGGGCGCCGGAGAGGGCGGCGAAGACGCCGTCCACGGGGGCCAGCACGCCGGAGGCCCGGCGGCGGGTCTTCTCCCCTTCAAAAACGGTGTCGATATCCAGCAGGCCGATGCCCGCCATTTCGCCGCCGTTTTCCACGCCCAGGGGGTCCGCGATGTGGCGGCCCAGCATCTGATAGCCGCCGCAGATGCCCAGGACGGGCTTGCCCCGGGCGGCGTGCTTCTTCACCGCCGCTTCCAGGCCGCTCTCCCGCAGCCATTTCAGATCGGCCATGGTATTCTTGGTGCCGGGGAGGATGATCAGGTCCGGGTCCCCCAGGGCGTGGGGGTCCCGCACATAGCGCAGATTCACCCCGTCGATGTACTCCAGGGGGTTGAAGTCCGTGAAGTTGGAAATGCGGGGCAGCCTGATGACGGCGATATCCGCCTGGCCCCCGGCCACGCGCCCGTAAAAGCGCTCGCTGAGGCCGTCCTCATCGTCCAGCTTGAGGTCCGAATAGGGCACGACGCCCAGGCAGGGCACGTGGGTCAAGTCCTCCAGCATGTCCAGGCCCGGGTCCAGGATGGTCTTGTCCCCCCGGAACTTGTTGATGATGGTGCCCTTCACCAGGCACTTGTTCTCCGGCTCCACCAGCTCGATGGTGCCGTAGAGGGAGGCGAAGACGCCGCCCCGGTCAATGTCCCCCACCAGCAGCACCGGGGCCTTCGCCAGCCGGGCCATGCCCATGTTCACGAAGTCCTCCTGGTTCAGATTGATCTCCGCGGGGCTCCCGGCCCCCTCGATGACGATGATGTCATTCTCTTCGGAGAGGGAGTTGAAGGCGGCCATGATGTCCTTGACGAAGCGATGCTTCTCCGCGTAATACTCCCGCGCCCCCATGTTCGCCACCACCTCGCCGTTGACGATGACCTGGGAGCCCTTGTCGCTGGTGGGCTTCAAGAGGATGGGGTTCATGCGCACGTCGCACTCCACCCCCGCCGCCTCGGCCTGCATGGCCTGGGCACGGCCCATTTCCAGGCCGTCGGGGGTGATGTAGGAATTCAGAGCCATATTCTGGCTCTTGAAGGGCACGACCCGGTAGCCGTCCTGCTTGAAGATACGGCAGAGGCCCGCCGCCAGCACGCTTTTGCCCACGTTGGAGGCCGTGCCCTGCACCATGATCGCTTTAGCCATCTCTCTCGCTCCTCTTTCGTTGATAGTCCCGGCAGCGGGCCAGAAAACGGGCCGCGCAGTCCGGCCGCAGGGACAGATTCAGATGGGGGTAGCCCGCGAAAAGGCTCTCCGAGGCATGGCCGCAGTCCCAGCCCCGGCCCTTTTTCTCGGCCCGCAGGTCCTCCCCGTTGTTGTCGGAATCGGAATAGTGGAATTCGTGGGCGCGGATCGTGCCCCCCGCCTCGAACAGCAGGTTGTCCCCCTTGCTGGTGAGGGTATTGTAGCCGAAGCGGACGAGCTTCCCTTTCATTTCGCTCCCGCCGGGGAGGGCCCCGACCATGGGCCAGCTCCGCCCCGCCCGGTCCTTCAAGGTCTCCAGCAGGTACATGAAGCCGCCGCACTCGGCGTAGGTGGGCATGCCGCCCGCCACCGCCCGGCGGACGCTTTCGCGCATGCTCGCGTTCTCCGCCAGGGCCTGGGGGAATTCCTCCGGGTAGCCGCCGAAGAGCAGCAGCCCGTCCGCCTCCGGCAGGGCCGGGTCCGCCAGGGGCGAAAAGGGGATCAGCTCCGCCCCCATCCGCTCCAGCAGGCGGAAAAAGTCTTTATAAAAGAAGCAGAAGGCCTTGTCAGAGGCCAGGGCGAGCCGCACGGGGCTCCCCGCCTCCACGCCGTCCCAGAGGTCCTCGGCCTCCAAGGCGGGGGCGGAGGCCGCCAGCTCCAGCAGCCCGTCCAGGTCCACGCTCTTTTCCGCCGCGTCCGCCAGCAGGTCCACCCGCTGCTGCAGGTCCTCCACCTCGGCGGCGGTAATGAGCCCCAGGTGGCGGCTGCCCAGCTCCGCCCCGGGAATGTGGGGCAGGTAGCCATAGACCCG
Source organism: uncultured Clostridia bacterium (assembly GCA_947169005.1). Classification (GTDB taxonomy): domain Bacteria; phylum Bacillota; class Clostridia; order Oscillospirales; family Oscillospiraceae; genus RGIG6375. The sequence continues at coordinate 21,524 of CAMVOG010000003.1, forward strand.
CAGGCCAAGCTGCTCCTCGATCATATCCCTATATAAAGGATAGGACATGGGGGTGCAGTTATTGAGCAGCACGCCCCGAATGTTGTTTTTTTTGAGCGTCTGAAAGCCCCGGATCAGCGCCGCGGCGGAAAGGCTCATACCCTTCACGTTCACCACCAGCACCAGGGGGGTCTCCGTCAGCAGGGAAAGGTGGTTGGAGGAAGCGTAGTCCGTGGTGAATTCCAGTCCGTCGTAGAGGCCCATGACCCCCTCCATCAGGGCCAGGTCCGCCCCCGCGGCGTTTTTGCAGAGGAGGAAGCGCACGCCCTCCTCCCCGCACATGAAGATATCCAGATTGGTGGACTCCGCCCCCAGAATGCGGCTGTGGAACATGGGGTCGATGTAGTCCGGCCCGCATTTGAAGGCCGCCAGCCGCTTGCCCCGGCGGCTCAGCGCCCGGATGAGGGCGCAGACCACGCTGGTCTTTCCTGTGCCGGAGCCCGTGGCCGCCACCATCAGCCGGGGCACGGCGCTTTTCAGCTTAGTCATGGGCTTTCTCCCCCGTGAAGATGTAGACGGGATTCTGGGCCTTCATCAGCCGGTAGCGGCCCAGCTTCTCCGCCGCCGCCGCGTTGACGCAGACGGCCTCGTAGTCCAGCCCGAACTGCTCAAAGCAGCGCTGGGCCTCCCCGACGGTCTCCAGGGTGACGGCGTTCACCACGACGCGGGCGTCGGGGTTTTTCTCCAGGATGAGGGCGAAAATGTCCTCCAGATTCCCGCCGGAGCCGCCGATGAAGACCCGGTCCGGGGCCGGGAAGTCCCGCAGCCCCTCCGGGGCCTCGCCGCCCCGCAGGGTCAGATTCCAGGCGCCCAGCCGCGCCCGGTTTTCCCCCGCCAGGCGGACGGCCTCCGGGTTTTTCTCAATGGCCCAGACCGCCCCCTCATGGGCCCGGTAGGCCATGGCGATGCTGACGGAGCCGGTGCCGCTGCCCACGTCCCAAAGCAGGTCCGTGGGGCGGATGGCCAGCTTTGCCAGGGAAAGATCCCGGATCTCCTGCTTCGTCATGGGCACCTTGGCCCGCGTAAAATCTCCGTCCAGCAGGACCCGGGAGGGGTCCGCCGCCTGGGGATTCTCCACGCAGACCACGGCCAGGTCCGCAAAGCGCTCCCGCGAGAGCTCCTCCGCCGTGCCCGTGAGCACCCGCTCGGTCTCCAGGGACAGGTTTTCCCCCACGGCGGCCCAAACGCCGCCCAGCCCCGCCGCGCAGAGCTCGGAAAGCAGGTCATGGGCCTTCACCGCGCCCCCCGTGAGGAAGAAGCAGCGCTTGTGATAGCTCACGGGGCCCACGGCCCCGCCGCCGCGCCCGTGGAGGCTGTAGAGCTTCATATTCTCATAGCCCAGGCCCAGCCGGGCCGCCAGCACCTGGAAGCTGGCAAGGCCGGGGACGCGCTCGATCTCCGCCTGGGGATAGCGCCGGGCGAGGGTAGCGGCGATGCTGTAAAAGCCCACGTCGCCGGAGGCGATCACCGCCGCCTCCCCCTCCCCCAGGGCGTCCAGCCGCGCGAACATATCAGACAGGCTCAGCTCCTCGATGGCGGGATTCAGCGCCGCGAAGCCCGCCCCCAGCCGGGGGGTGGAATAAATGGTCTTCGCCCGGGAAATGGCCTCCCGGGCCCGCAGGGTCAGCAGCTCCTCGCTGCCCGGCCCCGCGCCGATCACAGTCAGTTTCATGTTGTCGCCCATTCCTTTTGCATGCTATCGATGAGGCGCAGGGCTTCATCGGCGTCCACGCCCGTTTCCTTCTCCGGGCGGCGGATGACCACCAGGGTGCAGCCGCAGGCCCGGGCCGCCTCCACCTTTTCGGCAAAGCCCCCGGCCCTGCCCGATTCCTTCGTCACCAGGACTTTGATGCCGAACTGGCGAATAATGGCCTCGTTCAGCTCCCGGGAAAAGGGGCCCTGCATGGCGATCACGCGCTTTTCCTCATAGCCCAGGTCCGCGCAGCGGCCCACGGACTCCACGCTGGGCAGGACCCGGGGATAAAGCCGCTCCCGAAAGCCGGGCACGGCGGTGTATACGTCCAGCTCCTTGGCCCCGGTGGTGAGCAGCACGGGGCCCTCCAGCCCGCAGAGCTTCTCCGCCGCCTCCCGGGCGGAGGCCACGGTAACGAAGCCCTCCAGCGCCGTCTCGGGCCGCACCACCCGCAGGAGCCGCAGGCCCGTTTTTTCCGCCGCGGCGCGGATATTGGCCGTGACGACGGCGGCATAGGGATGGGTCGCGTCCACGCATAGGGCGTAGCCCCCCTCCGCCATCAGCTTTTCCATGGCCCCTTGCTCCAGCCGCCCCGTCAGCAGCTCCGCCCCGGCGGGCAGTGCGCCCATGCTCTCGGCCCCGTAGTCCGTGGCGACGCAGACGGTGACGGCGTGGCCACGCTCCGCCAGGCCCTCACAGAGGCTCCGCCCCTCCGAGGTACCCGCAAACAGCAGTACTTTCATACTTATGACCATTCCTTTTATAAAAGCGCAAAGGCATAAATTGACCATGGAAAGGAATGGTCATAAGTATGCCATGTTTTCCGGTTGCCGCGAAGCGGCGAGGAAAACGGCTTTTGATGATAAGGGTTGAAACTTGTTTCAACCCTTTCTCTTCTTGTCGTAGCCCCGGGGCGTGACCATTTTCCCCTCGATGAGCTTGGTGGAGGCGTTGCCGATGAAGACGGTGGTGAACATATCCAGCTCTTGATCCCTCAGCTCCGCCAGGGTGCAGGTGGCCGCCTCCTGGCCGGGTCTGCCGATGTTGCGCACCCAGCCGCAGACGGTCTCTGGCTTCTTGCTTTCCAGCAGGATGTCCGCCGCCCGCCTGAGATAGTCCCTGCGGCTGTGGCTCATGGGATTATAGAGGCAGACCACGAAGTCCGCCTGACCTGCCAGCCGCAGACGCTTTTCGATGGTTTCCCAGGGGGTGAGCAGGTCGCTCATGGACACGACGGCAAAGTCGTGGGTCAGCGGCGCGCCGAGGACCGCCGCCCCGCTGCAGGCCGCCGTCAGCCCCGGGATGATCTCGATCTCCACGCCGGGATACTCCGGGGAGAGCTCGTAGATGAGCCCCGCCATGCCGTAAACGCCTGAGTCGCCGGAGCAAACCATGGCCACGGAGCGGCCCTCCGCCGCCTTTTCCAGGGCGGCGCGGCAGCGGTCCGTCTCCTTGCGCATGGGGGTGGTGAAGGTCTCCTTTTCGGGGAAGAGGGGCCTCACAAGCTCCACGTAGACCGTGTAGCCGCAAATGACCTCCGCTTCCTCCAGGGCCGCGCGGGCCTCATAGGTCATCATGGCCGGGTCCCCGGGCCCCAGCCCGATCACAGTGATGCGTTTCATGTTTGTAGCTCCTTTAAGTTGAAAGGATAAAGCTGAAAGCGCTTCCAGCTTTAAACTAATTAAACTTTAAACTGACTTCTCCCATCGCTATGGCGGCGGTGACGCCGTTCAGCGCCGTTTTGGGCACCAGGAGCCGCCCGCCGCCGCTGTCCAGCACGGCGGAGCGCTCGCAGACGTTGTCCACCCCCGTGACGCTCTTGACGAAGGTCGAGGCGGTGAAGTCCCCCTCCACGGCCAGCAGCTCCTCCGCCGCATAGCAGCGCAGGTCCAGCCCCAGCTCCCGGCAGAGGGCCAGCAGGCCCCCCTCGTCCTTTTTCAGGTCGATGGTGCAGACGCTTTTCACCGCCAAGGGGTCCAGCCCGCCCTTTTCCAGGGCGGCGCGGAAGCAGGCCCGCACGGCTTCCGGCTCAATGCCACGGCGGGCCCCCATGCCCACGGAAAGGCAGCGGGGCACCAGGCGCAGGGCCTCCCCCGCCTCCGCCGCCCGGCAGGAGATCAGCACGTCCCAGGGCTCCTCCTCCACCAGGACGAAGCCCTTGGGCGGCGTCCCCGCGATGGGAAATTCGGAGCGGACCCGCAGGGTCTCCCCCGCCAGAAGGCGGCCAGAGACCCGCTTGATGCGCTTGGAGTCCGCGATGGCGAGGCCCTGGCGGGCGGCCCAGGCGTCGATGGCGAAGAGGCCGTTCACGTCCGTGGCGGTGGTGACGACGGGGATGGCGTTCAGCAGCCGCGCCGCCCGCAGGGCCAGGTCGTTGGCCCCGCCCACGTGGCCCGAGAGCAGGGAGATGACGAACTGCCCCTTCTCGTCGATGACCAGCACCGCCGGGTCCGCCAGCTTGGAGCGGACGCAGGGGGCGATCTTCCGCACGGCGATGCCGCAGGCCCCCACGTAGACCAGGGCCGCCGCCGTCTCAAAGCCCCGGCGGGTCCATTCGTCGGCGCTCAGGCTCTTGTCGGCGTGGGCATTGAAGGCCCAGGTCTCCTCCCCCTCCTCCGCCAGGAGGGCGGCGAGGCGGTCGGCAAGCTCAAAGCCCGCGTCCGTAAAGGCGATCAGATCAATTTTCATCGGTCCCCACCCGGAAGGCCGTGGTGAAGCCGGGGTCATAGAGCTTGGAGCGGCTGTACTCGTGCTTGAGGAAGTCCCCCACGATGATGAGGGCCAGGTTGTGCACGTTCTCCCGCTCCGCCGTCTCCGCCAGGGTGGACACGGTGCAGCGCAGCACCTTCTCGTCCGGCCAGGTGGCCTTATAGACGATGGCGGCGGGGCTGTCCGCCCCGTAGCCCCCGGCCATCAGCTCTCTGGAGAGCTCCGGAATCATGCCGCTGGACAGAAAGATGACCATGGTGGCTCCGTGGGCCGCGAAGGAGCGGATGCTCTCCCGCTCCGGCACCGGGGTGCGCCCGGCCATGCGGGTGATGACCACGGACTGGCTCACGTCCGGCAGGGTGTATTCCTCCCGCAGGGCCGCCGCGGCCCCGGAGAAGCTGGAAACGCCCGGCGTCACCGCGTAGGGAATGCCCAGCTTGTCCAGCTCGTCCATCTGCTCCCGGATGGCCCCGTAAAGGCAGGGGTCCCCCGTGTGGAGGCGCACCACGCTCTTGCCCGCGGCGTGGGCCGCCTTCATGACCTCGATGACCTCCTCCAGGGTCATTTTGGCGCTGTTATGGATCTCGCAGCCGGGCTTGGCGTAGTCCAGCAGGGCAGGGTTTACCAGGCTCCCCGCGTAGATGATCACGTCCGCCTCGCTCAGCAGCCGCTGCCCCCGCAGGGTGATAAGGTCCGCCGCGCCGCTGCCCGCTCCAACGATGTTTACCATTACAATCATCCTTTCAGTGCTTAGTGAGAAAGTGCTTAGTGCGTAGTTATTTCACCAATATCGTCGTAAAATAATCGGTGCTGGCCTCGTCCGCCGTGATTACGGGGACGATCCGCTCGTTGGGCAGGCCGCAGTTCTGCACCATGCCCGCCCGGTCCAGCAGGCCGTTCCGCTCCAGGGCGGCCACCACCTTGCCCAGCTCCCTGCCGGGCTTCATCACGATCTTATTCCCCGGCAGGCGCAGAGCCCCGTCCAGGTTCTCCACGCTGCTGGGGATCACGTGCAGCATCTCGTCCCACTGGCTCAGATCCCGCCGCAGCTTCGCCGCCACGGCGCAGAAGCTGGTGACGCCGGGGACCCACTCGGTCTCATAGCCCAGGCGGCGCACCTCTTCATCCACATAGCTGTAGGTGGAGTAAACGGAGATGTCCCCCAGGTTCAGCATGGCCACGTCCTGCCCCTTGTCCAGATACTCCGCCAACAGCGCCGCCACCCGGGCATAGTTTTCCATCAGCGCGGCCCGGTCCCGGCTCATGGGGAAGGGGAGCTCCACGATCTCCTTGCCGCTGAGGTCCACGGCTCCCCGGGCGATGTTCAGCGCCACGGTCTCCCCCTTCCGCGTGACCGGCGAAGCCACCACGGGGCACTTCTCAATGATCCTGACAGCCTTCAGCGTCAGCAGCTCCGGCTCCCCCGGCCCCACGCTGACGCCGTACAGTTTTCCTTTTCCCATTTTGTTCTCCCTGTTTTTATTTCTTATTTCTTATCTTTTATTCTAAGGTTGCTTCTCCCGTCATGGCCTTGATGAGCTTTTCCGCCTCGGGGCTCACCCGCAGCAGGCCCCCCACGTTGCTGTAGATGACGACGCCGATCTCCAGCGCCCCGGCGGCCCGCCGGGCGGCGTGGAACTGGGCACGGCCGATGAGCTTTTCCAGCACGGCCTCCTTCAGGCCCGCCTCGGCCAGGATCGCCAGGCAGTCGTCGGTGGTGGCGCTTTCCATGAGCCGGGCCACGGTGGACTGCGAGGCGCCGCAGAGGGCGGCGTAGGCCGCCATGATCTCCTGGCGGCAGTCCGCCGTGCGGGAATGGGTGTTCATGATGCCCCCCGCCAGCTTGACGAACTTGCCGATATGCCCCACCAGCAGCAGACGCCTGAAGCCAAGCTGCACGGCGTAGTCGATGGTATCGCCGATGAAGTTGGCGCACTTCACGCTGGGCAGAGCCGCCAGGGCCGGGTATTTCTCAATGAAATGGGCCCCGTAGTTGCCGGGGGTGACCACCAGCTCCTCCACCCCGCCGGAGCGGGCCACCCGCATCTCCACTAAGATGGATTTTTTCAGCGCTTCCAGGCTCCGGGGCTCCACGATGCCCGTGGAGCCGATGATGGAGATGCCGCCCACCACGCCGAGATAGGGGTTAAAGGTTTTCTGCGCCCGCGCCTCTCCCTCCGGGGCGAAAACGGTGACGATGACGCCTCCGGTATAGCCCGCCTCGGCGCAGGCGGCCTCCACCTGCTCCCGGATCATGCGGCGGGGGACGGAGTTGATGGCCGCCTCCCCCACGGGCTGGTCCAGGCCCGGCTTCGTCACCCGGCCCACGCCCGGGCCGCCCAGGATGGTCACGCCCCCGCCGCCCTTCTCGGCCCGGACGAAGACGAGCATGCCGTCCGTGGCGTCGATATCGTCTCCGCCGTCCTTGCGCACGGCGCAGGTGACGGCCTCCGCCTCCCGGCTGACCTCCTCCAGCTCCGCCTCCACCCAGATGCCCTTGGGCGTCATCAGGCCGAAGCGGTCCAGGCTCTGTCCCGTCAGCAGCATGCGGGCCGCGGCCCCGGCGGCCATGGCGGCGCAGCTCCCCGTAGTGTAGCCGCAGCGCAGGCGCTCCCCGTCCTGGTAGATATAGTGTTCCA
>CAMVOG010000004.1 GCA_947169005.1 uncultured Clostridia bacterium
GTCCTGGGAGGGGGCGGGAGCGGGGGGGGCCGCGTGCGGCGGGGCCTGAAGGGGGACCCCTCCGTGCGGTGGTCGGACTTCGCCGTGGCCGGCCGCAGCTTTTCCGCCTACGAAAGCCTGGCGGAGAGCGTCTTCACCCTTTACGGCATCCCCGTTTTCATCGACCGGCCCGAGGACCTGTCCCACAAAGGGGTCTTCGCTCTGACCCACGCCGCCCTGGACGCGGCGGGAAGCTGGCGGCAGGAGGATATTTTCCGCTGCCTCAAAACGGGGCTGGCGGGCCTCACGCCCGACGAGACCGGCCTTCTGGAAAACTACTGCGTCACCTGGGACCTGCGGGGCGAGGCGGCCTGGAAGCGGGAGTGGACCATGAATCCCCGGGGCTACGTCGGGGAGGACAGCCCCGCCGACAGGGCCCGGCTGGAGGAGCTGAACGCCCTGCGGGAGCGGGTGGCGGCGCCCCTTTCCGCCCTCTCCGCCGCCCTGCGGACCGGGGAAACGGCGGAGGACTTTTCCCGCGCGCTCTGGCGCTATTATGAGGCCCTGGGCCTTTTGGAGCGGCTGCCCCAAAAGGCGGCGGCCCTGCGCGCGGAGGGCCGCGAGGACGAGGCTGCGACGCTGCTGCGCTCCTGGGAGCTGCTCTGTGGGGCCATGGACCAGTTCGCCGCCACCCTCTCGGACGCGCCCCTTGCCTGGGAGGAGGCCGCCCGCCTCTTCCTGCTGCTGCTTTCCGGGGCCAGCGCCGGGCGCATCCCCACGGCCCTGGACGCCGTAAGTCTGGGGGAGCTGACCCGTCTGCGGGGCCGCCGGGTGCGGCGGCTGATCCTGCTGGGGGCCGCCCAGGAGGACCTGCCCAAGCTGAGCGAGAGCGGCGGCGTCTTCTCCCAATGGGAGCGCCAGCGGCTCACGGAGCTGGGCCTGGCTTTGGAGCAGGTGCCCGACGAGGCCCTGTGCCGGGAGTTTTCGGACCTCTACCTTTCCTTCTCCGCCGCCTCGGAGGCCCTCTGCCTCCTCTGGCCCGCGGACAAGACCCCCGCCTTCCTGGTCAGCCGCGCCGAGGCCATTCTGGGTGTGAAGCCAGTCTCCGGGGCGCTGCTGCGGCGTCAGGCGGCTTTGGAGGCGGAGGAGCCCCTGTTCCGCCTGGCCCTGGCGGATGAGGGCGGGCCAGAGACCGCCGCGGCCCGGGCCCTGGCGCGGGAGCAGCTGCCGGAGCGCTGGTCGCGTGCCATGGCCGCGGCGGACCCGGAGCGGGGCCGCCTTTCCCCGGCGGCGGTGGAGGCCCTTTACGGCCATACCCTGCGGCTGACGGCCTCCAAGGCGGAGAAGTTCAGCGTCTGCCGCTTCGCCTATTTCCTGCGCTACGGCCTGGGGGCCAGGCCCCGCCCCCGTTCCGGCATCGAGGCCCCGGAGTTCGGCACCTTCGTCCACTACGTCCTGGAGCACACCGCCCGGGCGGCCAGGGAGGCGGGGGGCTTCGCGGCCCTGGGCCTGGAGGGCTGCCGGGAGGCGGCGGAGAAGGCCGTGGAAAACTACATTGAAACGGATATGAAGGGCTTTGCCGGCAAGAGCCCCCGTTTCATCTATCTCTTCCGCCGCCTGCGGGAGCAGGTGCTGAGCATCGTGGAGGACGTGGCGGAGGAATTCGCCGCCTCGGACTTCGCGCCCATGGACTTTGAGCTGGATTTCTCCCGGGGCGGCGACCTGCCCCCCGTGGAGCTGGAAAGCGAAGGCATCCGCCTCTGCCTGGAGGGCAAGGTGGACCGGGTGGACGGCTGGGTCCGGGAGGGAAAGCTTTATCTCCGGGTAGCCGACTACAAGACCGGCAAGACCAAATTCGACCTGACCGACGTGTGGTACGGCAAGGGCATCCAGATGCTCATTTACCTCTTTGCCCTGGAGGCGGAGGGGCAGAGCCGCTACGACATGCCCGTGGTCCCGGCGGGGGTCCTCTACACCCCGGCCAGGGACCCGGCCCTTTCCCTGCCCCGCAGCAGCACGCCCGAGCAGATCGCCGCGGAGCGGCGGAAGACGCTGAAGCGCACGGGCCTGCTGCTGGACGACCCCGAGGTGCTGGAGGCCATGGAAAAGAGCGACTCCCCCGTATTCATCCCTGTCAGCTTCAAGGACGGGCTGCCCGGAGGCAGCGTCGCCAGCCAGGAGCGGCTGGGCCGTCTGGCGGGCCACGTCCGCCGGACCCTGCGGGCCATGGGGCGGGAGCTCAGCGCCGGCTCCATCGAGGCGGACCCCCTGCGCAGCGGCTCCGAGGACCCCTGCGCCTACTGCGATTACGTCACCGCCTGCGATTTCCGGGAGGGAAAGGATCACGAGCGGGTCGAGCAGCGCCTCTCCGCCAAGCAGTTCTGGGAGCGGCTGGAGGCCGAGCCGGAATAAAAAGTTTTCCACAATTTGCACAGAAAAGAGGACGCTCCCATGGATAAGGAAGTCTACCTGGACCACGCCGCCACCACCGCCCTTTCTCCCAGAGCCCTGGAGGAGATGCTGCCCCTGTTCACGGCCCGCTACGGAAACCCCTCCTCCATCCACGAACCGGGGGTCCGGGCCAAAAAAGCCCTGGAGGACAGCCGCGCCCGTGTCGCCAAGGCCATCGGCGCGGCCAGCAGCGAGATCTTTTTCACATCCGGGGGTACCGAGAGCGACAACTGGGTGCTGGAGGGCGTCTTCCGGCAGAAGGGCGGCGGCCACATCGTGGCCTCGGCCATCGAGCACAACGCCGTTTTGAAGCCCCTGGAGCGGCTGCGGGAGCAGGGCTGCCGGGTCACGCTGCTGCGTCCGGACGCCCTGGGCCGCGTCTCCCCGGAGGCGCTGGAGGCCGCCATCTGCCCGGACACGATCTTAGTCAGCGTCATGACCGCCAACAACGTGGTGGGCACGGTGCAGGACATTCCCGCCCTGGCGCGGGTGGCCCGGAAGCACCGGGTACTTTTCCACACGGACGCGGTGCAGGCCGTGGGCCAGCTCCCGCTCAGCGTGCGGGGGCTGGGAGTGGACTTTCTCTCCCTCTCCGCCCACAAATTCGGCGGGCCCAAGGGCATCGGGGCCCTCTATATGCGGCTGCCCCGCCGCCTGCCGCCCCTCATCGACGGGGGCGGGCAGGAACGCAGCCTCCGCTCGGGCACCGAGAACGTCCCCTCCGTCGTCGGCATGGCCGCCGCCCTGGAGGAAACCGTGGCCCTGCTGCCGGAGACCGCTCCCCACCTGCGGACCCTGCGGGACCGGCTCATCGAGGGCGTCCGGGATATTCCCGGCGTCTGGCTCACCGGGGACCCGGCGGATCGGCTGCCGGGCTTCGCCTCCTTCCTGGTGGAGGGACTGGGCCACTCGGTCCACCTGGTGAACGCCCTGAACGAGCGCGGCTTCTGCGTCAGCTCCGGCTCCGCCTGCTCCGCCTCCGCCAATACCGCCTCGCACGTGCTGGAGGCCATGGGCGTGGAAAAGGAGCTGGCCGCCGGGGCCCTGCGGATCACCCTGGGCCGGGAAAACACCGCGGAGGAAATCGAGGCGCTGCTGCGCTGCCTCCACGATCTCATTCCCCTGCTGCGGGCAAAAAAGCCCGCCATGCTCTTCTGAGGCAAGCCCCGGCGGGATAAAGCGGGTACTCATATCAAAAGCATTTCAAAATATGACGGATCCAAGCAGACATATATTAGAGGTGAAGTGGTGTGAACAGAATATTATGTTCAACAGGCGCTCTGATCGGCAGGCCAAACGGCAGAGATTACACACTGCTGAATGAGTGCGCCGAGCGCCTTAACTGTGACGGCTTTGAGCTTATGATGTACGACGATTGGTATGATAAGATCGACGAAATAGCAGCATATGTAACAGGAATCTCCAAACCGTTTCCTGTCTTTCATGTTGAGAAGGGTGCAGGCGATCTGATAAGCCGGAACGCGCCGGGCGATACCGAAAAGGCGCTTGAACTGTTTGAAATGAATTGTGTCCTGGCGCAAAAAACAGGGGCGGAGAAGCTGGTCCTGCACCTATGGAGCGGCTTGGATTCCGACAAGGATTTTCCGCATAATATTGAGGTTTACAAGTATGTGCGTGAGATCGCCGAGCGTTATCGGCTGCTGCTGACGATAGAGAATGTCGTGTGCAACAACTCGGACCCGATGACGCTCCTTGCCGGGCTTACGAAGATTTATCCCGATATTCGCTTTACCTTTGACACCAAAATGGCAGAGTTTCACGGACAGCTATCAGAGCTTTACGCCGATGAAAATCGGCACATTTGGGAGCGCGTGGCTCATATACATATCAATGATTACAAGGGCGGGTACAAGGATTGGTCGAGCCTCAAAACCTTACATATCGGCGACGGGCAGATCGACTTTGACCGGTTTTTGGGATTTGTGCGGCGTATGGGATATGCCGGGGATTTCACGATCGAATCGACCTCGTTTGATAACGCGGGGATCATTGATTTTGAGAAAATGAATCAAAGTATACAAATAATCAGGAGATATTGACGCTGATGGCTCAGAGATCATTCTCTGAGCCATTCAGTTTCCCTGGAATGATCACGGCTCTGAGGGGCTTTTCCGTTCGGCTGAGAGCATAGCAAAAGGCGCTGCGCCTTATAAAAAATACTTTATTCGTACTCGGCGCAACCCGGCGGGGGTTTCTTTTTTATGGAAAGAATCTGCCGCAGCGTCCTCAAAATGCTTGTATATTCCGCCCATACCGTGTATAATATCAATATATTTCGTTGCATTATGTTGTATAATCAACATATTTATTCATTTTATCTAAGGAGGCGGTGAACGGTGAACCTGCTGCGCGGCATCGGCTCCTCCGCCGCCGCTCTGTGGCGGAAAAGCGAGGGGACCAGTCTGAAAAGCGTCCGCCGGGAGCGGGCGGTCTACTGGCTGGCCTACGCCTTTGAGCTGACGCTTTACGGCGTCTGGCAGACCTTTCTGCCCACGGAAACCACCCTCCTCGGGCTGCCGGGCGACACGGCCATCTATGTGGCCCATATCCTGGCCTCCCTGCTGGTGATGCTGCTCTGGTCGGAGCGCTTCCGCCCCCTGATCTGGGTCTCCGCGGCCGTGATGGTCGCGGGCTTCATCCCCTTCCTGCTGCTGCCGGAGGGCGGGCCGCGCCTGGCCTGCGGGATGGTGGCCATGGCCGGGCTGGGCGGGGCCGTCACCTGTGCCCGCTGCGGCTTCGCTTTCGCGGCCAACAACAGCGAGCGGATGCTGGGCATCCTGCTCATGACCGTGGCGGTGGCGCTGATCTATCTGCTGGACGCCCTGGGTCTCTCCGGCCCGGCGGTGACGGTGGCGCTGCCCCTGCTGTTCCTCGCGGCGCTGGTCTTCTGCCTGCTGCGCTTTCGGGAGGGCAGCCTGGAGGCCAAGGAGGAATCCTCCCGGGAGGACGCCAAGGGCCTTTACTGCGCCCTGGCCTTCATGGTGGTCTATTTCGGCATCGACGGCTATCTTTACAGCCTGCGGGATCAGAGCTATGAGGCGGGCTTCATCCTCTTTTGCGTGGGCATGATCGCCGCGGCCGCGCTCTTTTTCGTCGCCCTGGTCCGGCTGTGGCTGAACGCCTGGCACCTGTGGACCTTCTTCTTCGTCCTGGCCACCGCCGCCGCCCTGCTTACGGTCTTCGCCCCCCAGCTGGGCAGCCGCCTGCCGGGGCACCTTTTCTCCGGCCTGGCGATCCTGGGCTGGCCCCTGAGCCTGTATATGCTGGCTTGCGCCCAGCGCCGCTATGCCAGCTATCGGCTTTTAAAGCGCAGCACGGTGATCTTCGTGATTCTCTCCCCCTTTACCACCATTTCGGACGAGCTGGTGTCTGCCTGGGCCCCCCAGGCCCTGCCCATGGTGGCGATGGTCTACGTGCTGGCGATGCTCTTCCTTTTCCTGCTCACCCTGCCCTATACCTATAAGCACCTCTTTTCCGTGGGCTGGCTCACGGAGCTGAGCCGGGAGGACATGGCCCCGGAGCCGGAGCAGCCCCCGGCGGAGGACCCCTTTGCCCCCTATGGGCTCACGCCCCGGGAACGGGAGGTGGCCTCCCTCCTGCTGGCCGCCAGGACCCGGCGGCAGATCGCGGGCGAGCTGGGGCTCACCGAGTCCACCGTAAAGACCCACACCTCCAACCTCTATAAAAAGCTGGGCATCAACAGCCGGGTGGAGCTCTTTCGGCTCTTCGGCGCATCCCCCGCGTCGGAGGGGGAGATCACGGAATAAAACAGACGCTTTCCCCGTTTTCATCGTTTTTGTGCGGTGAAAACGGGGGTTTTTTCGTTTCTCACCCAAAAGTCCGAGTTTCAAATGCCGCCTATCGCTGTTAAAATTACGGCACGGGTCCCCCACCGGGACCCCGGAAAGGAGGACGACCATGCGAAAAAGATTGACGGCTCTTCTGCTGGCCCTGGCGCTGCCGGCCCTGAGCGCCTGCGGCGCGAAAACGGCGGAGGTCCCCACGTTCCCGGTAGCGGAGACCACGCCCCAGCATGCCGCGCCGTCCGCGCAGGAGGCCCCATCTGAAACTGCGGAGCCGGGCGCGGAGAGCGCCGCGCCGGAGCAGGAGGCCCCTTCGGAGGAAGCGGCCCCCACCGAGGCCCCCGCGGCCGGGGAGACCCAGCCCGCACCTGCCGGGGAAGCGGAGGAGACTGAGGAAGCCGAGGAGGAGGCCCCCATGGGCGTGGACGCCTATTGGGCGCATCTGCGGGAGCAGTGGCTGAACGAGCCCGAGGAGGGCTACGTCTGGACCATCACCATCGACGGCGTCACCGTCATCGACGCCCTGGGGCTCACGAAGGTGACCTATAACCTGGACCTCTCCTGCAGCCACGTGGGCTGGGAGATGAACGGCGTCTATGCCGGGAGCCTCGCCATGGATTTTTACGCGGACCTCTCGGGCCTCAATGAGCTGATGGGGGAAATGGGAGGCAGCGCCTCCACCGACAGCGCGGACGGCTGGTTCCGCAACGACGCCTTTATCATGGACCTCAGCCCCTACAACGCCGATAAGGAGCGCGGCTTTCTCTACACCCTCGATACCACCCTCGACGAAAACGGGGAGATCGTGGAGCCGGAATCGGACCCCTATACCGACGCCCTTGTGGCCTCCCTGCTGGAGGACATGGGCAGCGGCAGCGAGCCCTTTGAGGAGGAAAGTTCCCCCGTTTCCTATTGGTTTGACTGGGATTATCACATGACCGAGGGGAACATGAGCCAAAGCTACTCTGTCACCGGCGTCATAGGCATCGCCAGCGCCTCCGGCGGGCAAGACGCCTCGGGCTCCCACATCAGCGGCGGCGGCGTGGCCCACTCCCCCCTGGGCGGCACCTTCACCGAGCGCTACGACGAGACCTTTGAGTCCCCCTTCCCTTACATCATCCGCGTGTACGAGACGGGGCAGGCGGTCTTTGAGCTGCACTCCCCCATGGGCGGCCCCGTCGTGATCAAATTCTACGGCAGCATCGACAAGATCCCCGTAGAGCAAACCACCGTCGTGAAGAATTAAGGAGAAAGGAAGAGTACAATGGCAGATCTGAACGATAAGCTGAACGAGCTGACCAACACGGAGGATACCACCTCCCGCTATACGCAAGAGGACATCAATAACAACAAGGCCATGGCGATCCTGGCCTATCTCTCCTGGCTGGTGCTGATCCCGCTCTTTGCGGCCAAGGAGTCTCCCTTTGCCCGCTTTCACGTAAACCAGGGCCTGGCCCTGGCCATCGTGGAGATCATCTGCTGGGTGGTCTTCGGCATTCTCAGCAAGATCCCTCTGCTCGGCATCCTCTTTGCCATCATCGAGTGGCTGATCAGCCTCGCCTGCCTGGTGCTGGCTATCCTCGGCATCGTGAACGCCGTGAACGGCAGGGCCAAGGAGTTGCCCGTGGTAGGCAAGATCCGGATTTTGAAGTAATCGGCAGGGGGACAGGGTCACGCCAGGCATGATCGTTTTCCCCGACTTCTGCATAATATGAAAGGAGCAACTATCATGACGAAACGCATCTTTTCCCTCCTGCTGGCGCTGGTTTTCGTGCTGGCGCTGATGCCCGCGGGCGCAGGCGCGGCGGGGCCCACGCTGCTGACGAAGTATTTCTCCAACGGCATCACCGCGCCGCAGGCCGCCTATCTGCGCTACAACGGCGTGGACACGGACCACGGCGATTCCATCGACATGTGGTACAATCTGCCGCCTGAGCTGCTGGCCCTGGCCGCCGACTACAACAAGTGGTATGAGGCGGACGGCGAGCAGGAGGGCTTCGTCGCGGCCTTCGGCGTAGAGGATTGCGAGATCAAGATCCAGGTCGACGCGCAGCTCGATGGCGTGGCCTGGCAGTATACCTCCGCCTGGGACGACCCCGACTGGGGCGGAATGGAGGAGCCGAACTGGCTCGTTTTCTCCAACTGCTTCTCCGAAAACATGGGCAACAATAAGTTTTACGAAAACAACTGCATGAGCTGGCTAATCTATCTGGAGGAGGGGGCGGAGGGCTTTTTGGCCCCCATCGTCTATTCCGCCGAAAACGAGGAAGGGTTTACACTTTTCCACTATGATCTGCAAAATCATACTATGGCCGTGCGCTACCGCTTCGCCGTTCGCTACGTCACGACGGGAGATTACGAGTCTCACGTGCTCCTCTCCGGCTGGTCCCCCGTCACCAGCATCGGCAAAAACGGCACGCAGAAGGCCCTGACCAGGCCCTCTTCCCTGGCGGCTCCCGCCCTTTCCGACTTCTCCATGGAGGTATACAACGAAAACGGCGTGGACTTTCTGAGCGCCAAGTATTACATAGACGTGCCGGATAGCGTTTACGACGCCGTGAAGTACTGCCAGGTCAATGATCTCGGTGACGCCGTGTATATCGACGCGCAGATCCGCGTGAACGGCGGGGCCTGGGACGGGGTCTATACGGCCAATAACAACTGGATCTTCAGCGATTACCGTTCCGCCGCGCCGGACGAGTATGCCCTGAAGAAGACGGACAACGTGGAGATCCGCGCCCGCTTCGTCTGTGAGGAGCTGGGGCTTACCTCTGCCTGGTCCAATATCGTGGGCACGAAGCCCGCCTTCACGGCCTCCGCTTGGGCGCTCGAGGAGCTGGCTGAGGCGGACGCCCTGGGGCTTATTCCCGACGCGCTGCGGGAGGCCGATCTCACGAAGCCCATCACCCGGGCGGAGTTCGCCGCCGTCAGCGTCAAGGTCTTTGAGGCCCTTACCTTTACGAAGGCCCCCGCCGTCAGCGACAATCCCTTCACCGACACCGCGGACCCCGAGGTACTGAAGGCCCTTGGCCTCGGTATCACCAACGGCATGAGCGCCACCACCTTTGAGCCGGACAGGCTCTTAAACCGGGAGCAGGCCGCCACCATGCTCACCCGCGTGTTCAAGAAGGTCAATCTCTCCGGCTGGACCCTGGAAACGGACGGCAGCTTCAACGAGCAGTTCAGGGGCTTCTTCACCATGCCGGAGCTCTTCGGGGACGACGCCAATATCTCCGCCTGGGCCAAGGACAGCGTGTACTTTATGGCCGCCAACGGCATCATCAAGGGCATGGGCAGCGACGCGAACGGCAAGCCCACCTTCGCCCCCAAGGACGTGACCGAGGCTCAGAAGGCCGTTGGCTACGCCAACGCCACCCGCCAGCAGGCGCTCCTCATTGCGGTGCGCATGGTGAAGAATTTGGGGTGAGTCAGTACTCAGGAATTAGTACTCAGCACTCAGGAAGGAACAGGGCTCAGGGGGGTCCCCTTAAACTGTCCAATTGACCGAAAGGAGCGATTTCCATGGTAAAACGTGTTTTTTACCTTTGTCTTGCGCTGATCCTCGTTCTGGCGATGGCCGCCTGCGGGGGCAAGAGCGGCGATACGGCGGGCTCCGGCGGATCGGGCTCCGCCGCTTCAAGCGCCCCGGCGGCCTCCGGCGGCAAGCTGGAGGATGGGAAGTGGCCGACCTCGATCTATTCCGCCTACGGCGTGGAGGAGCTCAGCACAAGCGGCCGCGTCGTCTATACGGAGCTGTGGGACGAGGGCTCTTATCAATACGCGGTCTATTACAACGGCGTGACCCGGGAGGAGTTGAACGCCTGGGTGGACAAGCTGCTGGACAAGGGCTTCCGCATGGACGAAAGGCACCGGGAGCGGCTGAACTCCACCTGGGACTACGATATCATGCTCTATATGCCCCAGGAAAAGAGCCCCTACCGCCTGCGCCTGGCCTTTGACTTTGGGAGCGGAATGAGCTTTGAATATTACGACGAACCCAACCCCGCCTATGTGATCGAAGAAGACACAGACGATTACGGCGACACCTATCAGTACATCAACTACAACGTGACGATCTCTCTCAATCCCCTTGACACGGCGGAATCGACGGAGGGCAGCTTTGAAGCCCTGGGCGTGACGGCCGCTGAGCTCAAGGGCGTGGACAACGTGCGGAAGATCGTGCTTTCCGAGGGCAGCTATATGTCCAGCGGCGCCTTCACCTTCTATGCCGATCACCTGGTCACGGAGGCGGAATTCAACGCCTGCCGGGACAAGCTCGTGGACGTTTTGGCGGCCAAGGGCGCGGCGTTTTTCTCCTGGGATCAAGAGCTGAGCCCCGAGGAGATCAAGGAACAGAATATCCATTCCTACACCTTCACCCTCGGGGACAAACGCTATATGCTCATGCTGGATACGGATTCCGAATGGGGCCATATCGGCGGCCACTACGGCTTCTACTTCTCCGCGGCAAACTGAACGCATACACACGCATAAAAGGGCGGCGACGGATCATCCGTCGCCCCCTCTTTTATGCGTTTTTATACCAAAACGCGGATGTTAAGGGCTAAAATCTATATTCATTTCCGATTGAATTTTTCATTTTCCGGTATATAATAGGAATATACCTATCCCCCCACCGGGGTTTTGAGTTTTGAGACGGAAGAAAGGATGATTATTGATGAGTGTTTTGACCGATCTGATCTATGGCGGCTCCCATGCCGTTGCGGGGCTGACCGAGCAGGCTGTCAACGACGCGATCGCCGCATACGGTGCAGACAAGGCCGCGGTATTTCCCGATACCGCGTATTTCTGCCCCACCATCTACGCCGCCACCGGCGTCAAGGTGAAGACCCTGGGCGACCTGCCCGCCTGCGTGGGCGTCCTCAAGAGCCTGATCACCGACCAGGAGGACCTGGGCCAGGCGCTGAACGCCGGTCTCGCCACCGCCGTGGGCGCCGAGATCCTGGAGCTGCTCAAGTACGTGAAGAATCCCGCCCCCTATGAGAACGAGGCCGGCATCGGCTTCGTTTCCGACGCCGTCATCCGCTCCCTGGGCGTGCCCCTGGTCACCGGCGACATCCCCGGCGTGGCTGTGGTGCTGGGCAAGGCCGACAACGCCGAGGGCCTGGCGAAGATCGTCCGCGAGTATCAGGACAAGGGCCTCATGACCTTCCTGATCGGCGACGTGATCGACCAGGTCATTGAGGCGGGCGTCAAGATGGGTCTGGAGTACCGCGTCATTCCCCTGGGCCATGACGTGACAGCCGTCATCCACGTGGTCACCGTGGCCATCCGCGCGGCGCTGATTTTCGGCAACGTGCAGCCCGGCGACCTGGCGGGTCTCCTCAAGTACACCAAGGAGCGCGTGCCCGCCTTCGTCAACACCTTCGGAGCCATCGACAACGTGGTGGTTTCCGCCGGTGCGGGCGCCATCGCCCTGGGCTTCCCCGTCATCGTGGACATTGACCTGGGCGAAAACCAGGTCCCCGGCGCGCTGGTCAGCGTCTGTGACCACGAGAACACCGTGGCCGAGTCCCTGTCCCTGCGCAACATCAAGGTCAAGGCCAAGGCCGTTTCCCTGCCCGTCAGCTTCGCCGCCGCCTTCGAGGGCGAAATCATCCGCAAGAAGGAGACCTACGCCGAGTTCTGGTCCGACAAGAACGTCACCTGCGAGCTGGTGAGCATGAAGGCCAAGGACGAGGTGGAGGATCACAAGATCGTCATCGACGGTCCCGACCTGCCC
The DNA here is from genome assembly GCA_947169005.1 of uncultured Clostridia bacterium. Classification (GTDB taxonomy): domain Bacteria; phylum Bacillota; class Clostridia; order Oscillospirales; family Oscillospiraceae; genus RGIG6375. Next base: position 11,998 of record CAMVOG010000004.1, read on the forward strand.
GAGACCTCCGAGGGCATCACGGAAATGGCCCTCGCCACCGTCATCGACGTGTACGGCGAGCGCATGCAGGCGGACTTTGAGTCCGTTATCGAGCGCAAGATCCACGCCTGGCTGAACTATATCGAGGGCGTCATGCACACCGGCCAGCGCAACCTTTTCCGCATCCGCATCAGCAAGGACAGCTTTGAGCGCGGCCTGCGGCTCAAGCACTTCGGCGAGGTCCTCTACTCCATGATCATGGACGAGTTTGCCTCCGTTGTGGATAAGTGCCAGGTCACCCTGGTCACGGATCCCGAGAAGGCGAAGAAGGTGCTGGATGAGGAGGCCATGCCCCGCTACGCCGCCAGAGACGCCCGCCTGGAGTCCCTCACCGACGAGAGCGTGGACGAGTTCTACACCTGCATCCTCTGCCAGAGCTTCGCGCCCTCTCACTGCTGCGTGGTTACCCCCGAGCGCCTGGGTCTCTGCGGCGCCGTATCCTGGCTGGACGCCAAGGCCACCTATGAGCTCTCCCCCAACGGCCCCAGCCAGCCCATTCCCAAGACCGGCTGCATCGACGAGCGCCTGGGCGCCTACGAGTCCGTCAACGAGATGGTGAAGGACGCCACCCACGGCGCCCTGGAGAAGGTCACCCTCTATTCCATCATGGAGGACCCCATGACCTCCTGCGGCTGCTTCGAGTGCATCTGCGGCATCATGCCCGAGGCCAACGGTCTGGTGGTCGTCAACCGCGAGTACGCGGGCATGACCCCCACGGGCATGACCTTCGGCGAGCTGGCCTCCATGACCGGCGGCGGCGTGCAGACCCCCGGCTTCATGGGCCACGGTCGCCACTTCATCTCCTCGAAGAAGTTCGCCGCCGCCGAGGGCGGCATCGAGCGCATCGTCTGGATGCCCAAGGAGCTGAAGGACAGCGTGGCCGAGCGGCTGAACAGGACCGCCAAGGAGATGTTCGGCGCGGAGAACTTCACCGACATGATCTGCGACGAGACCATCGCCACCGACGCGGAGGGTGTCCTCTCCTTCCTGACGGAGAAGGGCCATCCCGCCCTGGGCATGGATCCCATCATGTAAATTTACTTTTTCCGCGGGTCCCACCCTTCAAAACGGAGGGTGGGACCCTTTTTTTTGCGCAATTTTCTCTTGTCAGACAGGGGAAAAAGTGGTATAATATTTATATATGTATAGACTGACAGGCCAGGGGCTTTTTTCCGGCCTTTTCGCGTTTTTGGGGGAACGATATGAACTCTGCCATAGAAGTATGGTCCGCCGTGCTGAAAATATTGGAGGTCAGCGTGGGAGAGACCGCCGTCAACATCTGGTTTACCGATACCAAGGTCGTGGAGCTGAAGGACAATATGCTGGTCCTCCACTGCCCCAACGAATTCAAGCGCAACATCCTGCTCAAGACCTATGCCGAGCCTATCAAGACCGCCCTGAAGCAGATTTTCGGCAGCGGGGAGATCGAGCTCATGGTCCTGACGGACAACGAGTACAGCGACTACGCCGGAGAGGTCAAGACGGAGGTGGACCCGCTGGACGACAGCCGCTTCACCTTTGACCGCTTCGTGGTGGGGGCCTCCAACCGCATTGCCTACGCGGCGGCCACCGCCGTGGCGGCCAAGCCCGCCTCCACCTACAACCCCCTGTTCATCTACGGGGGCCCGGGCCTGGGAAAGACCCATCTGCTCTACGCCATCGGCTATGAGATCCGCCGCTCCCGGCCCGAGAGCCAGATCGTCTACATTAAGGGGGACGACTTCACCAACGAGCTGGTGGAGGCCATCCAGAGCCGCCGCAACCTGGAGTTCCGGGATAAATACCGCTACGCCGATCTGCTGCTGGTGGACGATATTCAGTTCATCGCCGGCAAGATCCAGACCCAGGAGGAGTTCTTCCATACCTTCAATACCCTCTACGAGGCCGGGAAACAGATCGTGCTGACTTCTGACCGGCCCCCCAAGGAAATGCTGCGGCTGGAGGAAAGACTGCGCTCACGCTTTGAATGGGGCCTTCTGGTGGATATTCAGCCCCCGGACTATGAGACCCGCCTGGCCATCGTGAAAAACAAGGCCCTGCGGATGGGGGTCCCCCTGGAGGACGAGATCGCCCAGTACATCGCCGAGAACGTAACGGATAATATCCGCCAGCTCGAAGGCACCGTCAAGAAGATCCTGGCCTATCGGGAGCTGATTCCCGGCGCCCATGTGGACCTGGACCTGGTCATCCGCATCGTGCAGGAGATCATCCGGGGCGACCGGGACTATACGCCGGACCTCATTATTGAAAAGGTCGCGGCCCTCTACAACATTTCTCCGGACGATATCAAGGGCAGCAGCCGCCAGAAAAACGTGGCTCTGGCCCGGCAGATCTCCATGTATCTGATCCGCAAGCTCATCAATATGCCCCTGGAGGACATCGGCGCCGTCGTGGGCGGCAAGGACCACTCCACGGTGATGTACTCCATCAAGAAGGTGGAGACCTCCATGGCCTCCAACGCGGAGTTTGCGGATACTATCCGAGATATTACGGCCAATATCACCAATAAATAACGGTCTCCGCCCTTTTCCACCGTCTTTCTCACAGTATTTCGTGGAAAGTCCCTTCTTTTTCCCGTCTCTCCTCCCCGGGGAGTTTTCCACAGACGGGCAAACCCGTAAGATTATCGTAAACCTGAAAAAGGGCTTTATTTCGTGCTTTTTCACAATTTCCACAGACTTTTCCACAAACTTACAGTTTTTTCATCATTCCCCGCCGTTCCCCTTTTTTCACGATCCGCCCTTCCTCTTTTTTCCGCTTTTTTTCACGGCCTCTCCCCTCCCGTTTTTCCCGCGTTTCCGGGCCATTCGCCGCTTTTCCACGTTTTTTTCCTTCTAAGGCTAAAACTACTAAAAAATATATATATTCTATTCTATTCTATATCAGAAGCGCCGTTTCCGCGCTTCCGCGAAAGGATCGTTCCTCTATGAAATTTACCTGTGAAAAATCTTCCCTGAGCGCCTCCGTTTCCATCGCCTCCAGGACCGTGGCTCTCAAAAGCACGATCCCCGCGCTGGAAGGTCTTCTGATCGAGGCCAGAGGCGCCGAAACCGTCATTTCCGGCTATGATCTCAAAACGGGCATCCGCACCCGCCTGGAGGCGGAGGTCTCCGAGCCCGGCAGCATTGTGCTGAACGCCAAGCTCTTCGGGGACATCGTGCGGAAGATGCCGGACGATACCGTCAGCTTTGACTGCGGCGCGGACATGATGGTCCACATCACCTGCGGCATGAGCAGCTTCGATATAATGGGCACCTCCGCGGAGGACTATCCCGAGCTGCCCGGCGTGGACACCCTGCAGCGGGTCTCGGTAAAGGAAGGTGTGCTCAAGGAGCTGATCGAGGAGACCCTTTTCGCCGTCAGCACCAACGAGGCCCGGCCCATCCATACCGGCTCCCTCTTCGAGATCGAGGGTGAAGAGCTCACCGTCGTCAGCGTAGACGGCTTCCGCCTGGCTCTGCGCCGGGAGAAGCTGGAGCAGCCCTCAGAGGAGATAATCTCCTTCGTGGTCCCCGGCTCGGCTCTGAGCGAGGTGGAGAAAATCGCCTCCCCCAGCGAGGAGCCCGCGGAGATCTGCCTGGGTGAGAAGCATATCCTCTTCCTCATCGGCTCCACGGAGCTTGTTTCCCGCCGCCTGGAGGGAGAGTTCCTGGATTATAAGAAGTCGATCCCGCCCACGGGCAAGATCGTGGTCTCCGTTGACAGACGGGAGCTTATGGACGTGATCGAGCGTATCTCTCTGCTCATCAGCGAAAAGTACAAGAGCCCCGTTCGCTGCCGCTTTGCGGACGGCAAGCTGCGGGTCAGCACCGCCACGGCCCTCGGCAAGGCTGTAGACGAGTGCCAGATCGCGGGGGACGGCGGCGAGCTGGAGATCGGCTTCAACAACCGCTATCTGCTGGACGCTCTGAAGGCCGCCCCGGCGGACACCGTGCGCCTGCAGCTCAATTCCGCCGTAGCTCCCTGCGTGATGCTCCCCGCGGACGAGGAGGACAAGAGCTTTGTCTATCTGATCCTGCCGGTCCGCATCCGCTCCGAGGAGGTTTAAGATGCGCCGGGTCGAGATCCATACGGAATTCATCCGGCTGGACGCCTTTCTGAAATACGCCGGGGTCTCCCTCACGGGGGGCGAGGCGAAGTGGGCCGTCCAGGAGGGGGAGGTCCGGGTAAACGGCGAGGTCTGCACCCAGCGGGGCAAAAAGCTCGTGCCAGGGGACCGGGTACAGGCCGGCGGCGAGGAGCTGCTGGTGGCCCGGGAGGAGGAGCAGCCCGTTTTCCGGGTGAAGCTCCGCCGGAAGGGCTGAGCCATGCGCGTCGATACGCTGGCGCTGGAGGATTTTCGCAATTATCGCCGGGAGGAGATCGCCTTTTCCCCGGAGGTCAACGTGATCTGCGGCGAAAACGCCCAGGGGAAGACCAATCTGCTGGAGGCCGTCTATTATCTCTGCGGCGTCTGCTCCTTCCGCAGCCGGGGGGATAAGGAGCTGATCCGCTTCGGGGAGGAGCAGGCCCGTCTGCGGGCCAGCTTTGAGGCGGAGGGCCGGGAGCAGGAGCTGGAGCTTACGCTGCGGCGAAACGGCAGGCGGCAGATATTGCTGAACGGCGTGCGGAAAAAGACCGCCGCCGAGCTCAGCGGCAGGCTCTGCGCCGTGCTGTTCTGCCCGGAGGATATGGAGCTGGTGCGGGGCGGCCCCGCCGAGCGGCGGCGGCTCATGGACCTGGCCATTTCCCAGTTAAAACCCCGCTACGCCGCGGCCCTCAGCCGCCAGAACAGGGCCTATGAAAACAAGCTGCGCATCCTGCGGGACTGGCGGGAAAAGCCCTCCTTGTTGGAGGTGCTGGACGAATTCAATGACGAGCTGGCCCGCTCCGGGGCTGAGCTGATCTGGTATCGGGCCGCCTGGTGCCGCCGCCTGGCGGAGCTGGCCGCGCCGCTGCATGGGGAGGTCTCCGGCCGGGGCGAGGGCCTTGAGCTGCGCTATCAGACGGTGAAAACCGTGGAGGAGCCGGAAAAACGCCGGCAATCTGAAATCTATGAGGCCCTTCTGGAGCATCAGAAAAGCCATCGGCAGGCGGAGCTGGATTCCGGCCTGGTGCTCTCCGGGGCCATGAAGGACGATATTCTGATCTCCATCAACGGCAGCGAGGCCCGCTCCTTCGCCTCCCAGGGCCAGGCCCGGACCGCGGCTCTCTCCATCAAGCTCTCCGAGCGGGAGATCATTCGCCAGAGCATCGGGGAATATCCCCTCCTGCTGCTGGACGACGTATTGAGCGAGCTGGACGAGCGGCGGCAGGACTTCGTCATCAACCGCATTTCCGGCGGCCAGGTGCTCATCAGTGCCTGCGACGGACGGCAGGTCAGCGCCCGCACCGGCGGCAAGGTCTTTGAGATCGAAAACGGAACGATAAAAACCACCTGAGTACTTTCTTACTGATACTGAGTACTGATTTCTGAACTATGTATCTTCACTTGGGCCAGGGAGTGGTGGTCCGCAAGGAGGACGTGATCGGCGTCTTCGATATGGACAACAGTACCAGCTCCCGTCACACCAGAAAATTCTTAAAGCTGTGCGAGGACGCGGGAGAGGTCGTGGACGTGAGTACCGACCTGCCCCGTGTGTTCGCGCTCTGCGCCTCTGAGGAAGAGGGCGAAAGGGTCTTTCTTTCTCAGCTCTCCTCTCAGACCCTCATGAAGCGCTGGGAGGAAAATGGACTCGAATAAGCGGAGGAAACTATGGATTATCAGGATAATTTCAGAAGCGAAGAGAACGAAAAGGACTATGACGCCTCACAGATCCAGGTCCTGGAGGGGCTGGAGGCGGTGCGCAAGCGCCCCGGCATGTATATCGGCTCCACAAGCTCCAGCGGCCTGCACCACCTGGTCTATGAGATCGTGGACAACGCCATCGACGAGGCGCTGGCGGGCTACTGCACGGAGATCGAGGTCGTCATTGAGCCGGGGGACGTGATCCGCGTGACGGACAACGGCCGCGGCATCCCCGTGGACATCCAGCCGCAGACCGGGCGGCCCGCCCTGGAGGTCGTCTTCTCCGTGCTGCACGCGGGCGGCAAATTCGGCGGCGGGGGCTATAAGGTCTCCGGCGGCCTTCACGGCGTGGGCGCCAGCGTGGTCAACGCCCTGTCCGAGTGGCTCACCGTCCAGGTCCACAAGGAGGGCAAGATCTATGAGATGAAGTTCTCCCGGGGCCATATCACCGAGGAAATGACCGTCGTGGGCGAGACGGACCGCATGGGCACCACCGTCATCTTCAAGCCCGACCCGGAAATGTTCGAGGACACGGTCTATTCCTACGATACCCTCCACACCCGCATGCGGGAGGAGGCCTTCCTCAACGCGGGCCTGCGCATCCGCACCATTGACCGGCGTGAGGGCGAGCAGCAGATGGACGAAATGTGCTATGAGGGCGGTATCCGCGAGTTCGTCACCTTCCTGAACAAATCCAAGGAGGCCCTGCACAACCGGGTCATTTATATGAGCGGCAGCCGGGAGGATTCCATGGCCGAGGTCGCCCTGCAGTACAACGACGGCTTCCAGGAGAACATTCTCTCCTTTGCCAACAACGTGCATACCCCCGAGGGCGGCATGCACGAGACGGGCTTCAAGGCGGCGCTGACAAGGGTGCTGAACGCCTACGGGCTGAAAAACAACATCCTCAAGGGCGACGACAAAATCTCCGGCGAGGACTGCCGCGAGGGTCTGACGGCGGTCATCTCCGTCAAGCTGACGGACGCTCAGTTCGAGGGCCAGACCAAGGACAAGCTGGGCAACTCCGAGATCCGCACCCTGGTCGACAACGTGGTTTCGGAAAAGCTGGCCCAGTTCCTGGAGGAAAACCCCGCCGCGGCCCGCGTGATCCTGGACAAGGCCATGATGGCCAATCGGGCCCGGGAGGCGGCACGGAAGGCGAGGGAGTCGATCCGGCGGAAGTCGGCCCTGGGCGGCGCCGCCATGCCCGATAAGTTGCGGGACTGCAACGAGAACAACCCCGAGCTGACGGAGATCTATATCGTCGAGGGCGATTCCGCCGGCGGCTCCGCCACCAACGGGCGGGACTCCCGTTTCCAGGCCATCCTTCCCCTCTGGGGCAAGATGCTGAACGTGGAGAAGGTCCGGGCGGACAAAATTTACGGCAACGATAAGCTGCAGCCCGTCATCGTGGCCCTGGGCGCCGGCCTGGGGGACGAATTCGACGTGAACAAGCTGCGCTATCACAAGGTCATCATCATGGCCGATGCGGACGTGGACGGCAGCCATATCCGGACCCTGCTGCTCACCTTCTTCTTCCGCTATATGCGCCCCCTGGTGGAGCAGGGCTACGTGTACGCCGCCGTGCCTCCGCTGTATAAGCTGACCCGCGGCAAAACCACCCGCATCGCCTTTGACGACGCGGAGCGGGAGCGCATCGCGGTCGAGCTGCGGGGCGACAACCCCAACGCCAAGGTAGATATTTCCCGCTTTAAGGGCCTCGGTGAAATGGACCCCCACGAGCTGTGGGAGACCACCATGGACCCCACCACCCGCACCCTGAAGCAGATCACGCTGGAGGACGCCATTCTGGCCGACGAGACCTTCACCGTCCTCATGGGCGAGAAGGTGGAGCCCCGCAAGGAGTTCATCGAGCAGAACGCCCACTACGCCGTGAATCTGGATTTCTGAGAAAGGAGGTACGATCATCATGGCCCATAAAAACGTGGATTACGATCCCGAATCCCTGCGCTATCCGGAGCAAAAGATCATTCAGAGCGAGCTCGTGGACGAGATGAAGACCTCCTACATCGAGTACGCCATGTCCGTCATCGTGGGCCGGGCCCTGCCCGACGTGCGGGACGGCCTGAAGCCCGTCCACCGCCGCATCCTCTACAGCATGTATGAAAGCGGCCTGACGCACTCCAACCCCTATAAGAAGTGCGCCACCGCCGTCGGCGACGTGCTCGGCAAATACCACCCGCACGGCGACGCTTCGGTCTACGATGCGCTCGTGCGTCTGGCGCAGGACTTCTCCATGCGCTATCCGCTCATCGACGGCCACGGCAACTTCGGCTCCGTGGACGGCGACCCCCCGGCCGCCTACCGTTACACCGAGGCCCGCATGGCGAAAATGGCCCAGGAAATGCTACGGGACATCGACAAGGAGACCGTGGACTGGGACCCCAACTTTGACGAGACCCGCAAGGAGCCCCGGGTGCTGCCCAGCCGCTTCCCCAACCTGCTGGTGAACGGCTCCTCCGGCATCGCCGTGGGCATGGCGACGAACATCCCGCCCCATAATCTCACGGAGGTCATCAACGCCTGCATCTGCGTGCTGGAAAATCCCGAGGCCACCCTTTACGACCTCATGCAGCACGTCACGGGCCCCGATTTCCCCACCAGGGGCATCATCATGGGCCGCAGCGGCATCCGCGCCGCCTACGCCACGGGCCGGGGCAAAATCATCCTCCGGGCCCGCACCGAGTTTGAGGAGGTCCAGGGCCGCACCCGCATCATCGTGACGGAGCTGCCCTATCAGGTGAACAAGCGCCAGCTCATCAAGAACATGGCCGACCAGGTCAACGACAAAAAGTTAGAGGGCATCAGCAACATCACGGACCAGTCGGACCGCAACGGCATGCGCATCGTCATCGACGTGAAGCGGGACGCCAACCCCCAGGTGGTCTTGAATCGGCTCTTTGCCCAGACCCAGATGCAGACCAGCTTCGCCATCAATATGCTGGCCCTGGTGGACGACCAGAAGCAGCCGAAGATCCTCTCCCTGCGCCACATTCTGGATGAATACCTCTCCTTCCAGGAGGAGGTCCTTGTCCGCCGCACCCGTTACGATCTGAAAAAGGCCCAGGAGCGTGCCCACCTCTTGGAGGGGCTGCTCATCGCCCAGGACAATATCGACGAGGTCATCCGCATCATCCGGGAGAGCTACGACGACGCAAAGGAAAACCTGATGCGCCGCTTCGCCCTGGACGACGTGCAGGCCCAGGCCATCCTGGATATGCGCCTCAAGGCTCTCCAGGGGCTTGACCGGGAGAAGCTGCAGGCGGAGTATGACGAGATCGAGAAGAAGATCGCCTACTACAATGAGCTGCTGTCCTCCGAGACCCTGCTCAAGCAGGTTTTGAAGGACGAGCTCATCGAGATCCGGGACAAGTTCGGCGACGAGCGCAAGACCGAGATCCAGGAGGTGGAGGACGAGATCGACATCGAGGACCTCATCGAGGAGGAAAAGTGCATCTACACCCTCACCAACGCGGGCTACATCAAGCGCATGAGCCTGGACAGCTATGCCGCCCAGCGCCGCGGCGGCAAGGGCAAGCGTGGCATGGCCACCCGGGAGGAGGACTACGTGGAGACCATTTTCACCGCCTCCACCCATGATTTCCTTCTCTTCTTCACCAGCCTGGGCAAGGTCTACTGCAAGAAGGGCTATCTGATCCCCGAGGCGGGCAGCGCCGCCAAGGGCACCAATATCGTCAACATCCTGCCCACGGAGCCCGGGGAGCGGGTCAGCGCCATGCTCCACGGCAACGGCTTCCCGGAGGACCGCTATCTGATCTTCGTCACGAAGAACGGCACCGTGAAGCGCCTGCGCTCCAGCGAGCTGAAGAATATCCGCAAAAACGGCATCCGCGCCCTGAATCTGGCGGAGGACGACGAGCTGATCGCCGCCCTGGAAACGGACGGGGAAAAGAACGTCCTCATCGCCACCCATGACGGCTACGCCATCTGCTTCAACGAAAACGACGTGCGCCCCATGGGCCGCACCGCCGCGGGCGTCAAGGGTATCAGCCTCCGGCCCGGGGACTACGTGGTGGGCGCCTCCTGCTGCGACGGGGAGAGCCTTCTGAGCGTCACCGAGAACGGCTACGGCAAGCGCACCCTGCTTTCGGAGTATATCCGCGGCGAAGAGGGCGAGCCCCAGCACCGGGGCGGCCTGGGCCGCAAGAACTACCAGATCACGGCCAAGACCGGCAAGGTGGCCGCCGTGCGGGTGGTCAGCGGCGAGGAGGACGTGCTGCTGGTGGCCGATAACGGCATCGTGATCCGCATGGCCTCCGCGGATATTAATATCTACAGCCGCGCCACCCAGGGCGTGCGCCTCATGTCCGTCTCCGACGGGGCGAAGGTCATTTCCCTGGCCATCGCGGAGAAGGGAGAGAGCGAGGAAGCCGAGCCCGAGGAACCCTAAAAACTTGGCCTCAGAGGCCAAAGCCCGCAGAATATCTGTATTTTTTGAAAAAAGGTATTGACAGCAAACAGAACTTGTGATATAACAAAGACACAATTCAAGTGAGAGTGCCCTGCCGCGGCGATGAACCCGGTGGGGAGAATAGACAATCGTGTGCGAATCACGAACGGTACCGCCGCTGTATGCGTGGAGGCTGTGTCCATGGCGAAAGCCGGTCACTGGGGCAACCTGGGAAGGCTGGATGCAGACCGATGAAGCGCGAGTCAGAAGACCTGCTCCTGCTGTGTGCTCACGGCCTTCGCGTATGGGCCTTGAGTGCGATATGTTTTACGGAAAAACGGCCGTGGCATTTTTGCCACGGCCTTTTGTTTTTCATGTTCGTTTGAAAGGCATCTACTTTCGCGTACCATCTTCCTCTCTTATGCCCGCAAGGGCGACTCAAGCCGGGAACCAAGTCGGGGCGGACGGTTCGGGCCCGTCCGCTCCGTACTCCCGGTGTTCAGAAAGCGATATATTGATAAAGACATAACAACCTTCGGGCGTAGCGGGCGGTACCAGCACTACCGCCCAGCTGCCTCCGAAACCGGGAGTGTCTTTTCTTCTGATAATTGGAAATCTGATCTTTGGAAACCGCAGAAAGGGCAGGCTGCCATGAAAGACTGCACGAACATCGGCCCCCGCATCCGGGCCGCCAGAGGCCGTCAGCGGCTGACCCAGGAAAAATTAGGCCAGATCGTCGGCGTGGGCACCACCCACATCAGCCACATCGAGACCGGCTCCACCATGCCCAGCATGGAGACCTTCGTAAAGATCCTCAACGCGCTGGACTGCTCGGCGGACGAGCTTCTGGAGCAAAAGTGAATCAGTATTTGCGGCACGGGCTTCGGCCCGTGCTTTTTGTTTATGGTGCTTAGTGCATAGTGCGCAGTGACTCATTTTTCTGAAAGCTCCCGCATAGGCTTATCCTGGGAGATGATGAAAATGAAAAACGCGCTGCTGCGATTTCTTACCGCCGTCCAGGACCGGGGGCGGGGCCTGCGGGGCCGCCTGCCTCTGCGGAAAAAGCACGCCCTGGCCGCCGCCTGCCTGCTCTGCGGGGCGGCGGTGCTCTGCCTGGTGTGCAGCCCGCGGGTGGTGGGGGTCGGCGCGGCCACCCGCCGCCTGCCCGTCTACTGCGTGGAGCGGGACGATAAGGTCTGCTCCCTCACCTTTGACGCCGCCTGGGGCAACGAGGACACCCAGACCCTTATCGACATCCTGGGCCGCTATGGGGTCAAGGCCACCTTCTTCGTGGTGGGCCAGTGGGTGGATAAGTACCCGGAGTCGGTGAAGGCCCTGGCGGAGGCAGGCCACGAGGTCATGAACCATTCGGACGACCACGCCCACTTCACCAAGCTCACGAATGAGGAGATCGCAGCCAACGTGAATGCCTGCGCCGATAAGCTGGAGGCCGTCACGGGCACGCGGCCCACCCTCTTCCGGGCCCCCTACGGGGAGTATGACGACCGGGTGATCGCCGCCCTGGACGGCATGGGCGTCAAAACCATCCAGTGGGACGTGGACAGCCTGGACTGGAAGGAAATCTCCGCCTCCGAGATCACGGAGCGGGTGCTGGGCCGGGTTTCTCCCGGCAGCATCGTCCTCTTCCACAACGCCGCCCTCCATACCCCGGAGGCCCTGCCCGGCATCATCGAGGCCCTGATCCGGGATGGCTACACCATCCTCCCGGTCTCGGAGCTGCTGCTGCGGGGCGAATGCACCATCGACCACGAGGGCCGCCAGCGCCCCGTGCGGTAAATTCATACGCGCCTGTCCCCCGGATTTCCGGGGGACTTTTTCTTTTATCCCACAAAAAATATTATGGGTATCTGGTTTACTCAGCAAGAAAAACAAAACGCAGGAAAATGGAAAGCTTTCTGTTATTGCGAGGAGCGCAGCGACATGCCCCCCTCCGGGGATTTCCTTTGGTCACAATCCGTTCTCCCTGCCCCGGTGCATGGGAATACGGATTGCCGCGACCAGTCTGCGGACCGGTCGTGCAATGACGGGGGATAATTGATCCGCCGACTGAATTTGATACGCAAAATATCTCTTATCTTTTATCCCTTATCTTTTATCTTCTTCCTTGCATCCTCCGTCCGCTTGGGGTAAAATAAGGCGTTAAGACAAAAGAAACGGAGGAATCATCCATGATCGACCCGAAAACCAAACGCGCCGAGGTGCCCGAGGAATTTACCTGGGACCTGACGGATCTTTTTGAAAGCGACGAGGCCTGGCAGAAGGAGAACGAGAGCCTGCGGGGGCTGGAGGAAAAGCTGCTCTCCTTCCGGGGCCGCCTGGGGGAGAGCGCCGAAACGCTGCTGGCCTTCTTCCGCCTGGAGGACGAGCTGGAGCTGCGGGCCTCCCCGCTGATGGTCTACGCCCATTGCAAGGGGGACCAGGACCAGAGCGACAACTTCTATCAGGATATGGTCGGCAAGGCCCGCAGCACCCTGGTGGCCCTGTCCGCCGCCGGGTCCTTCTCCACGCCGGAGATCATGGCGATCCCCGAGGAGACCCTGGAGGGCTTTTTCAGGCAGGAGCCCGCCCTGGAGGAATACCGCCGCAGCCTGTATCAGATCCGCCGCCGCGCCGCCCACATTCTGAGCCCGGCGGAGGAGAAGCTGCTGGCCGCCTCCCAGGAGATGGCCGCCGCCCCGGACAAGATCGGCAGCGTCTTCCGCAACGCGGAGCTGCGCTATCCCCCGGTGAAGGACGCCGAGGGCAAGGAGCATACGCTGACGGGCGGCTCCTTCGTGCCCCTGCAGGAGAGCGGGGACCGGGTGCTGCGCAAAAACGCCTTCGAGACCTTCTACGGGCGCATCGGGGAGTTCAAAAACACCGTGGCCGCCACGCTGGACGCCCAGTTCCGCCAGCTCCTCTTCTATGCCAACGCCCGCAAGTACCCGGACACCCTCTCCGCCAGCCTGGACGAGACCGAGGTCCCCACGGCGGTGTATACCAATCTGATCGAGGCGGTCCACGCCAATCTGGACAAGATGTACCGCTATGTGGCCCTGCGCAAAAAGCTCCTGGGCGTGGACGAACTGCATATGTACGACGTGTATACCCCCATTGTCTCCGGCGCCTCCCGCACCATTGAGCTGGAGGAGGCCAAGGCCACGGTGCTGGAGGCCCTGGCCGTGCTGGGCGAGGACTACGTGGCCCTCTTGAAGGAAGGCTTCGACAACCGCTGGATGGATATTTACGAGAACGAGGGCAAGCGGGGCGGCGCCTATTCCACCGGGGCCCGGCCCCATCCCTACGTGCTGCTGAACCACAAGGACACCCTGGACAGCATGTTCACCATCGCCCACGAGATGGGCCACTCCCTCCACAGCTATTACAGCATGAAGAATCAGCCCGTCAGCACCTCCGATTACGTGATCTTCGTGGCGGAGGTGGCCTCCACCTGCAACGAGGTCCTGCTGGTGCGCTATCTGCTGAGCAAGACCACGGATAAGAAGGAGCGGGCCTGGCTGGTGAACCACTTCCTGGATTCCTTCAAGAGCACCGTTTACCGCCAGACCATGTTCGCGGAGTTCGAGCTGGCCATGGGCCGCATGATCGAGGCCGGGGAGAGCCTGACGGCGGACGCCCTCTGCGAGAAGTATCACGCCCTCAACAAGCTCTATTTCGGGCCCGACATGGTCTCCGACGAGGGCATCGCCCTGGAGTGGGCCCGCATCCCCCACTTCTTCTATAATTATTACGTGTTCCAGTACGCCACGGGCTTTTCCGCCGCCGTGGCCATCGCCAATCGCATTCTGAAGGAGGGGGCCCCCGCCGTGGCGGATTACAAGCGCTTCCTCTCCAGCGGCAGCAGCGTGGACCCCATCGCCCTGCTGAAGATCGCGGGGGTGGATATGACTACGCCCCAGCCTGTCAACGACGCCCTGGCCCTCTTCGGAGAGCTCCTGGACGAGATGGAGGCCCTGGGCTGAGCCTGGGGAGCGCCCGGCCTATCCGGCCCCCGGAGGCAGATTACCTGTCTCCGGGGGCTTTTTTTGACGAATTATAAATAAAATATTAAGAAAGTATTGAAAAGCGGAAATGAATATGTTAAAATTATCTCACCTAATCCAACAAAAGGGAGGAAATGAACATGAAGAAAGTCCTTGCGCTGATGCTGGCGCTGCTCTTTGTCGTCGCGCTCTTCGCCGGCTGCGCCGGGAACACCACCGGCGGCAGTACGGGCGGCGGCGCCGAGACCGGCAACACCGGCTCCGCCAATACCGGCTCCGGCAGCACCACCGAGACCAACACGGGCAGCAACACCCAGACGGAGACCACCCAGCCCGCCGGGACGGAGGAGATCGCCCCGCCCGCGGAGGAGGGTCCCTACAACCTCGCGCCCGGCAAGTACGCCGTGGACGCCAACGGCTACGCCGCCGAGAAGTACGACTATGAGCTTCCCCTTTCCACCACCGACGAGGTTTTCACCCTCTGGACCGTGTGCTGGACCCCCCAGGTCATTCCCGAGGAGGGTTACGGCTCCATGGTTTACCCCACCTTCCTGCGGGAGTCCACGGGCGTGAACATCGAGTATGACCTCACCACCTCCGACCAGCGCCAGGCCACCTTCTCCGTGCTGATCGCGGCGGACGACCTGCGCGACATCATGGCGGGCGCCGTTTCCTTCTACAGCGGCACCATCCGCAACGGCATTGAGGACGGCTGGTTCGTCAACCTGCACGACTACAAGGATTATATCCCCAATTACATCTATGAGACCCTTTCCCGCAACAATCCCCTTACCACCAGCCGCGTTTTCTACGCCGATGACATCATCCCCTGCTTCTATAACATGTACGCCGACGCCCTGCCCGATACCGGCATGTGCATCCGCGCGGACCTGGCCGAGAAGGCGGGCTATGACTGGACGGCCATCGACACCATCCCCGAGCTGCACGACGCCCTGGCCGCCATGCAGACCGTCGGCGTGGCCAACCCCCTGGAGATCTTCTCCACCATTGAGCTGACCCCCGGCTACAGCTTCTCCGGCTTCAACACCAGCTGCTGCGTCAACAAGTACGGCCTGCCCTACGCCAAGCGGGACGACAGCGGCAAGGTCACCTTTACCATGCTCACGGAGGACGACCGCAATCTGATGAGCACGCTCAGCGCCTGGTACGCCGAGGGTCTCATCGATCCCAACTGGGGCGCCAATGACAACACCACCCTCATGAGCAGCCAGCTCAGCTCCGATGTGGCAGGCGTTTGCATCCTGAACCCCGGCGAGGTCACCGGCTGGGAGGGCACCAACCCCAATCCCGACGCCCGCTGGGAGGCTATGCCCCGCTTCAAGCTGGACGAAAATTCCAGGATCAAGTACGGCCAGACCTCCCGTGACTTCTGCTACGGGTCCTGGTCCATCAGCCAGAAGTGCGCCAATATCGAGCTGCTGGCCTCCTACTGCGACTGGCTCTACAGCGATTACGGCAGCTTCATCACCAGCTACGGCCCGCAGGGCTACACCTGGGACTACAATGCCGACGGCGATATCCGCCTCACCGACTTCGTGCTGAAGAATCCCGAGCTGGGCTCCGCCTGGTGCCAGCAGGTCTATTCTCTGAACTCCCTGGCCGACGCCGGTATGGAGATCATCATCCGCAAGTACGCCTTTGAGGGCGGCGAGCGTCTGACCCAGATGCACTATACCTGGATCGTGGACGGCTACCAGGGCGAGTACGACGTGCCCACCTTGACCTTTACCGACGAGCAGGATAACGAGCTGCATGAGTACACCAACGACATTATGACCTATATCAACGAGACCTACCTGGCCTTCCTGGACGGCTCCAGCCCCATGAGCGAGTGGGACGCCTATGTGGAGCACGCCTGGGGCATGGGTCTGACCCGCTGCCAGGAGATCTACCAGGATGCCTATGACGCCTTTATGGCCCGCTTCAGCTGAGAAAGCGCGGCATGAGAGCTCCGCAATAGCTTGATACCCTTTCGGGGCCCGGCGAAAGCCGGGCCCCTGTTTTATGCCGGGCGGAAAATTTTTCAAATTTCCCCCGAAAAATCGACGCGCTTTTACTTTACAAATCCTTCCGGGCGTGTTATACTACTTTGGTACAAGCGCCTGTGGCTCAATGGATAGAGCATCAGATTCCGGTTCTGAGGGTTGGGGGTTCGAGTC
>CAMVOG010000005.1 GCA_947169005.1 uncultured Clostridia bacterium
TGCGGTGATACACCACGTTGCCCATCTTGTCCGCCTTCCAGGCGTGGATGAAGCAGACGTCGCCATGCAGGGGCAGCTCCAGGATGAAGCGCTTGCCCTTGATGGGATCATCGGCGCTGACGAACTTGTACTGACCGGCCTCGTCATCCCACTCCAGAAGCTGCTTGCCGTCCTGCATGGGGGTGCCGACTCCGGTGGGGGTCAGAATACCGCCGATACCGGCGCCGCCGGCACGGGTCTTCTCGCAGAGGGAGCCCTGGGGCACGAAGGTGATGTTGATCTCCCCGGCCACGACCTTCTCCACGGTCTCGGTATTGTTGCCGATGTGGGAGCAGGTGATGTGCTTGATGCGGTTGGCATGGACCAGACGGCCGATGCCCTGGCCCTTGATGCTGGTGTTGTTGGAGATGATGTTCAGGTCCTTGACGCCCTTATCCATCAGTCCGCCGATCAAGGTCTCGGAAACACCGCAGTTGACGAAGCCGGGCAGCAGGACCGTCATGCCGTCAAAGCACTTCTCCATGGCCTGCTCGAGGGTTACGACTTTGCTCTTAGCCAATGTTCTGACTCCTTTCGATTTCTTACTCGGTGTAGGTCACCGGATAGGTCTTCTCATCGCGCAGGCAGTGGCGCTTGATTCCCAGCAGCTCGCGGGCCTCTTCCGCCGTGGCGATCTCGCGGCCGGCCAGCTTCGCCAGCTCAACGGCGCGCTCGACCAGCATCTTGTTGGTGGCGATGATCTTGGTGCCGTCGGGCTCCTTGCCATAAAGGATGTTGTCCTCCAGGCCGACGCGGAGACCGTCGCAGCCCAGGGCCAGACCGGCCAGCATCATGGGCATGTGCGCCTTGCCGATTCCGGAGACGGACCAGGTAGCGCCCGCGGGCAGCTTGCCCACCAGGAAAGCCAGGTTCTCCGTGGTGCCGGGCATGGAGCCGCCGACGCCCATGATGAACTGGATGTGGGGGGGCTGGGGGATGCCGTGCTTATTGACATAGTACATAACGGAGTCGATATGACCGGTGTCAAAGACCTCGAACTCGGGCTTGATGTCATACTTGACGACCTCGTCGGACAGCTTGTTCAGGAAGCGGGGGCTGTTCTCGAAGATATAGCTGTTGGCCCAGTTGAGGGTGTTGGGGTCGAAGGAGCACATCTCGGGACGGAGAGCGCCCAGATGCTGCAGGCGCTTGAAGTCCTCATACTCGCCGCCGGAGGTGGTGAGGTTGATGATGATGTCCACGCCCGCCTTCTTGCAGGCCTCGCGGGTCATCTCGACAGCCGCGGTAAAGGCCTTGAGGCTCATGGACTTGTAGCCGATCTGCAGCTCGCCGTTGACTTCCTTATCCTCGCGGACGTGGATGTGGGCGATGGAGGCGCCAGCCTTGGCGCACTCGACGATCTGCTCAGCCAGCTCCTCAGCGGTATAAGGAACGGTGGGAGCCTGGGCCTTCTTGGTGCCGGCGCCGCAGAGGCAGACCTGGATCATAACTTTATTGGACTTGGCCATGGGTATTACTTCCTTTCTGAAGGCCCGGGAACGGGCCGGTTGATTAAGATGGCGGGGTCGCGCCTTTTCATTTCATCTTTCATCTTTTCATCTTTACTATTTTATCGTTCCGGATTTGAATCCGGAAAGATAAAATAAAGTTCAAAAGTCAAAAAGCCAAAGATTAAAGATTGAAGATCAAAGATTAAAGATCAAAACCGGAATGGATCGCTGTAATGGCGCGAGCCTTACACCGGGTCCTCCATGAACTTCTTGGTGAGGCGGAAGACCTCAAAGAGCTGCTTGTCTCTCTTGGCCTTCAGCTCGTCGATGTCCTTGCCGGTGTAATCATAGAAGCCCTTGCCGGTCTTGATGCCCAGCTCGCCGGCCTCGATCTTCTCGGCCAGGACCTTCGGCATTTCGTCGCCGTGCTCGGGCATGGTGTAGCTCTTATTCTTGTAGTTGTTGGCGGTCATATCCAGGCCGCCGAAATCGGCGCGCTTGAGGAGGCCCAGCACGCAGGCTCTCGGAATGAAGGAAGCCTTGGCGGCCAGGTCAATAGCCTCGGCGTCGCAGTAGCCGTTATCCAGCAGATAGAAGACCTCGCGGTTCAGGCACTGCTGCAGACGGTTGACGATATAGCCCTTGATAAACTTCTTCATCAGAACGGCGGTCTTGCCGCACTTTTTCAGCAGGGCCACGGCCACATCGGCAAACTCCTGGGGAGCCTGCTCGCTCTTGACGACCTCCACCAGGGGGATCACATGAGGAGGAGCGTACCAGTGGCAGATGATCATCTGGGGCAGCAGCTTCTCGGGCACCACCTCAAAGATGTTCATGGCGGAGGTGTTGGAAGCGATGATGACGTCGGTGGGCACGCAGGCGGCCAGCTGCTCATAAAGAGCGGCCTTGGCGTCACGGTTCTCGACGATGGTCTCCTGGATCATGTCGGCCCCGGCGACGGCTTCCTCAACCGTCATGGCGAAGTGGATACGGTTGAAGATCACGTCCACATCCTCGGGCTTGATCTCGCCCTCCTCGGCGAAGGTCTCCAGCTGAGCCTTCAGAGAGGCGATGGCCTTGTTGCGGGTGTTCTCGGAGCGGGTCCACATAGTGACCTCGCAGCCGCCCATGGCGTAGGTCTGGGCGATGCCGGGGCCCATGGTGCCGGCGCCGAGGACCGCGATCTTCTTGATATCGGCAAGCGTTTTCATGCTCAATTTACCTTCTTCTTTTTTCATTCACTTCCCCCGCGGACAGACCGCGGGGGAAGTGTAAGGGGTTGCTGAAAGTTCCCTCAGGCGGGAATTACCACTTGGTGCCCTCTTCCCAGGCGACGAGACGGACCATGCCGCCGTCGGCAGCCTCGCAGCGGAAGGGGAAGGCCGCGATGGTCATGCGCTTGCCGGTGACCTGGTCAATGTCGCCGCCGGCGTTCTCGATGGCCATGAGGCCGTGCTGACCGAAGAGACGATGGCAGGGCTCGTAGTCGGGATAATCGACGTCGATGTCGCGGCCGGTGGCCAGCTTGTAGTTGTTGTAGAGCCAGGGCATCTGCTCCTTGCAGGGGCAATGCCACACGCAGGAGTCAGAGGCGCCGTAGGTGCCGGCGATGGCCTTGATCTTCTTCTCATACATCAGCCAGTAGGCCAGCTCGGGGCCGTTGCCGGGATAGTAGTTGAAGTACTTGTCGTTGTTCTTTCTCCAATAACGATGGAAGCCGGTGTTCAGCACGACGAAGTCGTTGGGGCGGATCTCCAGGCCGTCCTTATCCAGGGCCTTCTGCACGTCCTCGGGGGTGATGATGTGCCAGATGGCGCCCTTCTTGCCGGGGACCTCCGCGTCGGGGCCCATCTTGGCCGGGTCGCCGCCGGCTCTGTTGAAGGCCTCTTCAAACTCATCGTACATCCAGGTCAGGTCCACGATGACGCCGGAGCCGATGGCATGCTCCAGGCGCATCTCAGCCAGGGTGTAGCCGTAACGCTCACGATCGACCTCTTCCTCATGCAGAGTGTGGTTGGGGGCGTCGCAGTGGGTGGCGGCATGCAGGGTGCCGGTGTAGGTGTTGGTGCGCTTGTGGAAACGCTCCAGATACTGGCCGCGGGGGAAGTTCAGGTCAGAGCGGGCGCCGGGGAAGGGCCACAGGGGCGTGTCCCAGCCCCAGGGCTGGCTGAGGTCCCAGATCTTGGGCATCTTGTCGGTCTCCAGATAGAGCTTGCTCTTGTCAAGGGGCATGTAAGCCATGATTATATCCTCCTAAAAAATAATTTTTGAGATAGGTCCTATACTCATTAAACACCTTGGAACAATTCCAAGGTCAAGTCTTTTTCCGAAAATTTGTTGAATTTTGTTCCGCGTTTGTATATAATGGAATCGCTTAAGCGTTTCCAAAGCCCTGCGAACGGGAGGTAAGGATAATTGCAGTATAAAATCGGAGACGTGGCCCGCATTCTCGGCATCTCTACGGATTTGATCCGCTATTATGAAAAGAAGGGCGTGGTCACGCCTGTCAAGGATAAAAGCAACGATTACCGCTATTACGACACCTGGGATATCAACTATCTGATCGACTGCCTTTGGTTCAAGAACTTCGGCTATAATATCGACCACATCGCCGATATGGTGACGGATTTTTCCAGGGATCAGCTTCTGGACGATCTGGACGCGAAGGCAGATGAAATCGAAGAAAACGTCCGCCGCCAGTCCCTCCTGCTGCGCCGCATCCGGGAGCATCGGGAGGAGGTGGCCGCCGTGAAGGCCCAGGTAGGCGTCTGCGACATTCGCAGCAGCCCGGCCATCGCCTATTATCTCAACCGCTTCAACCAGGCCTATGATTCCTCGGCGGCCCTGAGCCAGACAAACCAGCAGTGGCTGAAATACATGCCGCTGACCAAGCGCCACTTTGAGATCAACTGGGACGAGGTGGCCGGCGGCGGCGAGGGCTACGCCTGGGGCTTCTCCCTGGACATGTCCTACGCGGAGGAGCTGGGCGTTCCGCTGGAGCCGCCTATCGTAACGCTCCCCTCTCAGCTCAGCATCCACAGCGCCTTCAAAAGCTCCGGGAAGGACGCCTTCACGCCCCATCACATCGACTTTATGATCGACTACGCCGAGGCCAACGGGCTGGAGATCTTCGGCAGCGTGCGCGGCAACTTAGTGTGCAGCGTCGTGGAGGAGGGCCAGCTCACCGGTTACTTCGAGGTGTGGATGCCCATAGACCCCTACCCTGCCAACTAAAGCGATTATGCCCGATTCAACGAACTCCGAGCCATGCCAGGGCGTGGCTCGGAGTTGTTTTCATGTTGATCAGCCGATCGCGGTCAGGCCGCCATCGGGATAGAGGATGTTGCCGGTGAGGAAGTCGGAGGCGGGAGCAGCCAGGAACAGAGCGGTACCCACGCAGTCGTCCGGATCGGACATACGGCGCATGGGCAGGTTGGCAGCCTGTCTGGCCAGGTACTCGTCGACGGTGATGTTGGCTTCCTTGGCGCGCATCTCAAAGACCTTGGTCATCATGGGGGTCTTCATGATGTTGGGGCCGAAGGCGTTGACGGTGATGCCGTAGGGGCCGAACTCGGAGGCGAGCTGCTTGGTGAGCATGTCCACAGCGCCCTTGGCCGCGCAGTAAGCGGCGTTGCCGGGGCCCTTGGTGGCGATCTTGCCGCGCACGGAGGTGACGTTCACGATCTTGCCGTAGCCGTTCTCCTTCATGTACTTGCCGAAGTGCTTGCAGGTCATGAGGATGGAGGCGACGTCGTCATGCATGACCATGTCGAACTCGTCCATGGGGAACTCGAGAGCAGGATGCTTCTTGTTGACGCCCTGGCTGTTCACCAGGATGTCGATGCGGCCAAAGTCCTTGTTGGCCTGCTCGGCGACGGCAGCGACCTGGTCTTCCTTGCCGGCGTCCATAACGTAGTACTTGAACTCCTTGCCGGTAGCGGCCTTGAGCTCCTCGCAGGCAGCCTGCAGCTTGCTCTCGGTACGGGAGGCGATGCAGACGTTGGCGCCCGCCACGGCAAAAGCCTCGGCGACCAGCTTGCCCAGACCGCCGGCGCCGCCGACGACCATGGCGTTCTTACCAGTGAGATCAAACAGTTTCGCGAAATCCATAATGATCTATCTCCTTTATTAAAATAATTAACATATTAAGGCATTAGGAATGCTGTTCCCTGTGCCCTGTTACCTGAGCCCTGAATCACTCGCAGAGCTCGATGACCGTGGCCTGGCCCATGCCGCCCGCGATGCAGAGGGTGGCGAGGCCGTACTTGACGTGTCTGCGTCTCATTTCATAGAGCAGGGTCACGATGATGCGGCTGCCGGAGGATCCGACGGGGTGGCCAAGGGCGACGGCGCCGCCGTTGACGTTGATGATGTCCATCTTGTCTTCCCAGCCGAGCTGCTTGATGCAGCCGAGAGCCTGGGCGGCAAAGGCCTCGTTCAGCTCGATGAGGCCGATATCGTCGATGGTGAGGCCGGCGCTCTTGAGAGCCTTGGGCACGGCGTAGACGGGGCCGAGACCCATCAGCTTGGGATCGCAGCCGGCGGTGCCCATGCCGATGATGCGGGCCAGGGGCTTCATGCCCAGCTCCTGGGCCTTCTCCTCGCTCATGATCAGCAGAGCGGAGGCGCCGTCGTTGCGGCCGGAGGAGGAAGCGGCGGTGACGGTGCCGGTGAGGGCGCTGTCGTTATACAGCTTGCCGTCCGCATCCTTCTTGATGTTGAAGACGGGCTTCAGCTTGGCCATCTTCTCAAGATTGGTGTCGCGGCGGGGGAACTCGTCGGTATCAAAAACGATGGGGTCCTTCTTGCGGCCCTGGGGCACGATGACGGGGACGATCTCTTCCTTGAACTTGCCCGCGTCGATGGCGGCGATGGCCTTGTGCTGGCTCTCCAGGGAGAACTTGTCCTGCTCCTCGCGGGTGATGCCCAGGGTCTGGGCGATGTTCTCGGCGGTGGCGCCCATGTTGGAGCGGCCGGACATCTCCTGGGGCTGGCTGCGGAACTGGCCCTCGGTCAGGGCGTCCACGAACTCGGTGTTGCCAGTGCCCACGCCCCAGCGGGCGTTGCGGACGTAGAATACGGCGTTGGACATGCTCTCGGTACCGCCGGCGATGACGACGTCGGTGTTGCCGCACATGACGCTCATCACGGCGTTCTGCACGGCGGTCATGCCGGAAGCGCACTGGCGCATAACGGTATAGGCGGAGGTGGTTTCGGGGATGCCGACCTTCAGGGCGGCCACGCGGGCGATATTGGGCTCGTCAGAGGTCTGACGACACTGGCCCAGGATGACCTCGTCGATCTCCTTGGGATTGATCTTGCTTCTGTCCAGGATGCCCTGCAGGACAACACAGGCCAGATCGTAGGCGCTCATCGGCTTGAGACCGCCGCCCATAGAGCCCACCGCGGTACGGTAGGCTTCAACAATTACCGCATTACGCATCGTATCTCTTCTCCTTAACTATTCTGTAAGATCGGTGCGGGGTCCTCCCCTGTCCACCATGCTTATTTTAAACCTTGGAACAATACCAAAGTCAAGGGCGAAGAACGATTTTTTTGAAAAAAACGTCCTTATATACACAACTTATAAGTTGTAACGGCATTTTTAAAAATGGTTTTACATTTTCCTTTCCTTCGGTTATACTACTTGATAGGAAAGTCTGCGAAAGAACAGCGGCGCGGCCCTCGACGCCGCCCCGTGAATAAGGAGAAACGCCATGGACAACGCGACAAAATTCACCCCCGACGGGCAGAGCATCGTCAGCACCAGCCTCACCGGGCCGGAGATCGGCGCGCCCGGCGTCGTGGATACGAACGACGGCAAGATCACCCGCATCCGCCCCTACTATTACGACACGGAATATACGGACAAGCACTGCAATCCCTGGAAGATCGAGGCGCGGGGCAAGGAATTCAAGGCGCCGGATCACGTGCTGCTCACGCCCTTCGGCCTGGGCTACAAATCCCGCGTCTACTCCCCCAACCGGGTCAGCTATCCCCTCAAGCGCGTGGATTGGGACCCGAAGGGCGAGCGGAACCCCCAGAATCGGGGCAAGTCCGGCTACGTGCGCATTTCCTGGGACGAGGCCGCCCAGCTCGTGGCCGACGAGTTGAAGCGCGTCAAGGCTGAATACGGCCCCGAGGCCGTGCTATGCCAGGCGGATATGCACGGGGAGGGCAAAAACGTGGCCCCCGCCCACGGCTGCCCCAACCGGCTGCTGTCCCTCATGGGCGGCTATACGCTGCAGATGCGCAACCCAGACTCCTGGGAGGGCTGGCACTGGGGCGCCAAGTACGTCTGGGGCTGCGAGCCCGTGGGCCAGATGGCCCCCCAGGCGAATCTGTACCCCGATATCGCCAAGAACAGCGATTCCCTGCTCTTCTGGGGCTGCGACCCGGAGACCACCCCCTACGGCTTCGGCATGTGCATGCCGGGGCGGCTCTGCTACTGGCTGTCCGAGATCGGCCTGGAGAGCATTTATATCTGCCCCGACCTCAATTACGGCGCGGCGGTCCACGCGGACAAGTGGATCCCCATCCTGCCCAACACCGACGCAGCTCTGCAGCTGGCCGTCGCCTATATCTGGATCACCGAGGAGCTCTACGACAAGGACTATATTGCCACCCACGCCTACGGCTTTGACAAGTTCGTGGACTACGTTCTCGGCAAGGAGGACGGCGTGCCCAAGACGCCGGAATGGGCCAGCGAAAAATGCGGCGTAAAGGAATGGACCATCAAGGCCCTGGCCCACGACTGGGCGGAGAAGACCGTCTCTATCATCCACGGCAACGGCGGCGGCCTGATCCGCGGCCCCTATTCCTCCGAGCCCGCCCGCCTGGAGGTCATGCTGCTGGGCATGCGCGGCGTGGGCAAGCCCGGCGTCCATCAGGCGAAGATGCTGGAGTGGAACCTGTGGAATCGGGACTATCCCGTGCCCTACCAGGGGCAGTGGGTGCCGAAGATCACCCAGATCGCGGATCCGCTGCGGCCCGTGGACGGGGACGTGGACCCCATCGTGAATATGGACCGCTACGTCCTCAACGCTGACCAGAAGAAGCGCGCGCCGGAGCTGACCAAGCTCTTTACCCAGCTCCCCGCGCCGAAGCAGTTTATCCCCCGGCCGCTGATCCACCGGGCGATTCTGGAGGGGCACGCGGACTGGTACGGTCTGCAGGTCTTCTCCTCCTCCCAGCAGCCGGATAAGAACAACTTCCGCCAGCCCACCCAGCAGTATCAGTTCCGGCACATGAAGTATCCCCGGGACGGTCTGAGCCGCGTCCACATGATCTGGACCGACGCCCCCGCGCAGATCACTTGCTGGAACGACGGGAATATGACGGCCAGGGCCTATCAGGACGAATCCATTGAGTGCATCGTGGCCCAGCATCCCTGGCTGGAAAACGACTGCTACTACGCGGATATCATCTTCCCCGTCATAACCAAGCACGAGATGAACGACCTGGGCAACGACATGTCCTCCGGCGGCTTCACCTCCATTTATCTCGAAGAGCGCTGCGTGCCCCCGGTGGGTGAAAGCCTCTCCGACTTCGACGTATGCGCGAAGGTGGCGGAGAAACTGGGGCCGGAGTATTACGACGCCTACACCGACAATCTCTCGGAAGAGGAGCGGGTACGACTCTTCTACAAGGCCACGGGCTGCGAGGACTACATGACCTGGGAGGAATTCCAGCAGAAGCGCATCTACGTGGTCCCCTGCAAGACCAAGGAGGAGCTGGACAAGATCCCCGCGGGGCTCTATCGCTTCTATGACGACCCGGAAAACAATCCCCTCACCACCCCCACCGGCAAGCTGGAATACTACTCCACCCTGCTGGCGGAGAATATGCCGGACGACCCGGAGCGCCCCCCTGTCCCCCACTGGATCGAAAAGGGGGAAAGCCATGACGAGCGGCAGAGCTCCGAGCGGGCGAAGAAGTATCCCCTGCTCTGTGTTTCCAACCACGGGCGCTGGCGTATGCACTCCCAATGCGACGATATCATCTGGAACCGCGAGGTGGAGACCATGAAGATCCGCGGCGCGGACGGGTATCAGTATGAGCCCGTGTGGATCCATCCCTCCGAGGCGGAAAAGCGCGGCATCAGGCACGGGGATATTGTGAAGGTCTTCAACGAGAAGGGCATCGTCCTCTGCGGGGCCTACGTGACCGAGCGGCTCATGCCCGGCGTCTGCTATGTGGACCACGGCGCCCGCCTGGACCCCATCATCCCCGGCTGGCTGGACCGCGGCGGCGCCATCAACACCATCACACCCACGGCCACCACCT
This sequence comes from uncultured Clostridia bacterium, assembly GCA_947169005.1. Taxonomy (GTDB): domain Bacteria; phylum Bacillota; class Clostridia; order Oscillospirales; family Oscillospiraceae; genus RGIG6375. The sequence continues at coordinate 9,777 of CAMVOG010000005.1, forward strand.
CCAAAAAGGCCACCGGCATGGCCGTGGCCGGCTTCCTGGCCCAGGTGGAGAAGGTCACGGATGAAGAGTGGGCCGCCTGGAAGCGGGACTATCCCGAGGCCTTCGCCCGCAAGGTCGATCCCGCGGCAGGGGTGTGTCTGGCTGGGTGGCTCGTTGAAGATAAAAAATAAGAGATAAAAGATAAGAGATATTACCCTTTTGAGTTCTTAAGTACTCTGCGCTATGCACTATGTGCTTCTCCTTAATGTTGACTACAAGTGAGGTTTAACCACCATGTCAAAAGTCTTTACCATCGACGTTGCCCGGTGTTCGGGCTGTTATAACTGCCAGCTGGCCTGCAAGGACGAGCATGTGGGCAACGACTGGTCCCCCTACGCCAAGCCCCAGCCGGAGATCGGCCAGTTCTGGTGCAAGGTGGAGGACCACCCCCAGGGGACGATCCCCAAGGTGCGGGTCCATTACATTCCCCGGCTGTGCAACCACTGCCGCCATGCTGCATGCATGGAGGTATGTCCCGAGGGGGCCATTACCCGGCGGGAGGATGGGCTTGTGCTGCTCTCCCCCGAAAAATGCTCCGGCTGCAAAAAGTGTATGGACGCCTGCCCTTACGGGGCTATCTACTATAATCCCGAGCTGAACATCGCCCAGAAATGCACGGGCTGCGCCCACCTGCTGGACCACGGCGCAAGGCTGCCCCGCTGCGTGGAGGCCTGCCCCACCGACGCCCTGCGCTTCGGTGAGGAGGAAGAGCTGGCGGACTTCATCGAGGGGGCCGACGTGCTCCGGCCGGAGACGGGCGCCTTCCCCCGGGTCTATTACCGCAACATCCCCGGCAAATTCATCGCCGGGACGGTCTATGACCCCATCGCCAAGGAGGTCGTCACCGGGGCCAAGTGCCGCCTGAACTGCTACGGCAAGCTGTGGAAAACCACCACGGACCGCTACGGCGACTTTTGGTTCAATGACCTGCCCGTGGGCGTCTTCGACCTGGTGATCGAGGCCAAGGGCTACGAATTCAAGGTCTTCAAGGGGCTGCGCAGCAAGGACTGCGTGAATCTGGGCGATATTCCGCTGGAGCGGACGAAATGAAGCAGTATTCCGGGGTAAACGAGCTGCCCTCCGGCAAAGCGGAGGGCGGCGTCATAAAGGCCTGCATGGTGCTGGAGGGCGGGGCCTTCCGGGGCGTATACACCTCCGGGGCGCTGGACGCCATGATGCTGGCGGGGATCAACACCGAGGCCACCGTCGGGATCTCTGCCGGGGCCATGAACGGCATCAACTACGCGGCGGGGCTCATCGGGCGCTCCGGGCGCATCAATCTGAAATACCGGCGGGACGGGCGCTACGTGGGGCTGCGGCCCCTGATGAAGGACAAGGGGATCATCGGCTTCGACTTCGTGTTCGGCGAGGTCTGCGAGGACCTGCCCTTTGACCTGGCCGCCTTTCTCGCCTCTCCCCGGCGGCTGGCCGTGGGCTGCGCCCGTCTTTCCGACGGAGCCCTGCACTATTTTGAAAAGGACTGCGGGGAGCTCTACCGGGCCATCCGCGCCTCCGCCAGCATGCCCATCGTCTCCCGCCCGGTCACGGTGCTGGGTGAGGACTACCTGGATGGGGGCTGCGCGGAAAAGATACCGCTGGACTGGGCCCTGGAGCAGGGCTATGAGAAGATCATCATCGTGCGCACCCGGGACCGGGCCTACCGCCGCCCGGAGGAGGGCGGACTGACCCGCTCCCTAAAGCGGCGCATGTATCAGAAGCACCCCGCCTTTCTGCAGGGGCTGCTGGAGGAGGCGGCGCGCTACAACGCCCTTTGCGAGCGCATGGAGGCTTTGGAGCGGGAAGGCCGCCTGTTCATGCTCTGCCCCTCCTCCCCCGTCACCGTGGGGCGGCTGGAAAAGGACATGGAAAAAATAGGCGCGCTGTACTGGCAGGGCTTCCACGACGCGGAGGCCGCCCTGCCGGGAATCAAGGCGTATTTAGAGAAATAAAGCGCCGCCCTTTTGTCATTCTGAGCGCCAGCGAAGAACCCTCTCAAATCTGAGAAACCGTGGAAGATTCTTCGCTTCGCTCGGGATGACATTTTTCTTTCTCCCGGTCACAAAAACCGGGGCTGAGGGGATATAGAGATAGAGGCACCATGAAACCCTTGTGCGAAGGAGGGCTTATCCATGAAAAAACAACTGCTTTGGCTGCTGCTCCCCCTCTGTCTGCTGCTGGGCTCCTGTGAAAGCGCAGGGGAAACGCAGTCCCCGGCAGAGACCGCGACGGAGGCGGAAACCTCTGCGGAAGCAGAAATGCCAACGGAAACAGCCGGTCCCGCGGAGACGGAGTTGAGCCCGGAGGATCGGCGCGCCGCAGCCCTGGACAAAATGTGGCGGGAAAACTTTGTATTCCATCATCTGAGCGGCTTTCTGGAGCTGTACCGACTGGAGCATCCGCTGGCGGACGCGCACCTGGACGTTTGGAGCCGGGGCGAGGGCATTTTAGAGCTGGGCGGCTACGGGGTGGATTTCGGGGATTTTGCCGCCGGTCTGCCGTTTTTGGAGGAGTTCAGGCTGCTTTGGGACAAGGATGCCCTGGACGCCCGCACATCGGAGCCCATCTCCCGGGAGCCCGAGAGCGTCCACACGGAGAACGGTATGAACGTGGCCATGGACAGGGCGGTCTATCCTCTCTGGCCGGAGTATATCTCCTATACCATGACGAATGAGACCGGGGACAGCCTATCTTACGGCGATGCTCCGTGGATCGCAAAATGGGTGGACGGAGAATGGGTCCGGGTCCAGAGCAGCGGCAATTCCTTTCTCATGCTCTATTACGTCTCCCCGGGGGAAACAAAGCCGATGCGCCAGCGGCTGGAAGGCTTTTCGCCCTTGGGCGAAGGATTGTACCGCTACTATATCGACGGTGAAAAATACTGGGCGGAGTTCGCCGTTTCCGCCGAGGCGGAGCCTCTGGACCTGACGGACTATGTCTATTCCGGCGCGGCAGACGCGGCCTTTATGCGGCTGGGGGCGAGCTGGGAGCAGGTGGAGGCTCTTTCCCGCGTCCACTGGCCCGCGCTTGCCTACGAATGGCGATTCGGCAGTCCGCGGGGCCCTTCGGACGCGGAGCTGGTCGGCGCGTTCCTGGGAGAGGACGCGGTCTACGACGAGGAGGCGGAGCTTTTCCGGGCCGGGGACAAAACGCTGGACCTGCGGGACGGGGTGCGGCTGCAAACGGACAGCGCTCTCGGTCTGGCCCTGCGGCTGCTCCTGGAGGGAGACGGAGCCGCCCGATTCCTGGAGAATGACAAGGTCCGGACCTCCATCGAAGATTCCTCCGAGGCGCATCCCTTTGCACGTCTCTTCGGGGCAGGCTGGTGCTATCGGCTGTCCCCCGCGCCGGAGGAGCTGAACGCAGCCCTGCAAGACGCTTTGGAGCGGGACGGGGGAACGCTGTCCGCCGAGGAGCGGGCCGCCCTGGCAGACTTCGCTTTCACGGAAGAGACGAGCCCGGTCTTCTATTTTTACGTCTACGGAACAGGGATAAGCGAAACAGACGATATGGGCAATCTGGGCTTTCGCATGGAGCTCTGCCCCATCGCGGGGGTGCCCGCACTGGCCTGGTACGTTTCCTGCGGGGGTGAGCTCATAGAGCTCTGTGCGCCCCTGCGCAGCTATTCCCTCTCCAGGGATCAATGGATCGGGGAAAGCCGCAACCCCTACGAGGCGGCGGAAGCGCTTTGGTCGGGTCTGGACGAGGAACAGCGGGCGGAAAAGCTGCTCTCCTTCACCTATCAGCTTGTCCCAGGGGACATGGCTCCCGCGATACCGGTCTATGTTCCCGCCTGGGTGCTGGAAACGGAGGCAGCGGACGGGACGCTGCACCACTTCGCCGTAAATGCCCGTGGACTGCGCTTTCTGGGGGAGCTGGACGAGCGGCAGGCCGTCAAGGAGGCCCACACGCTCATACGCGGCATTTGGGAAAGCTATCGGGCCGAAAATCCCGAGGCGGACGTGTATCCCGTCTCCTGGACAGGGTACCGGGAGGGCGCCCACTGGGTCCTGCGGGTGGACTGCGACGGCGTGGACATTCCGGCGCTGGAAGCCTCCGGCCTGCTGCCGGACTGCGTGCGGCTGAGCTACGACCATGAGAAATTCAACCAAAAGCAGGCCCACCCCATCCCCCGGGAGCCGGAGAGCACCCGCTACTACGACGGGGGCAGCACCGTGATCGCCATGGAACAGGCGGACTGGCCCCTCTACCCCGACGAGCTGCGTTTCACGGTAAAATCCGGTCATGCCATTCAATACAATCCCTGGGTGGAAAAGTGGGCGGACGGGGACTGGCACAACGTCCGCAGCGCCATCAGCGGAACGCTGGAAATGCATTGGATCGAAGAGGAGGAAAACAGCTTTCCCCTGGAATACTATGCCAAGCTGGGTCCCGGTCTCTACCGCCTGAACATCAATTCCCGCTATTGGGTGGAGTTCACGGTCTCCGCATAACAAACCATACAGCTTGCGGGCGCGGGAAATCGAATTTCCCGCGCCCGCTCAGCTTTCCCTTTTACTGTCTCAGTTCCCGCACCAGCTCCAGGCCGAAGCTCTCGGCGAAGTCCAGGCCGTCCCGCATGGCCTCCGCCGCCTCCCGGTCCGTGAAGTGCTTGGGAGAATGGGCGTCCAGCCCCAGGATGAGCTTGTTGCCCTCCTCAGCGGCGGCCTCGAAGAAGAGGCCCCGGGGATACCAGCGCAGCTCCCGCATTCCCAGGAGATTGACCTCCAGGGGGATGCCCGCCTCCTTTGCCGCCCGGCAGATACGCCGGGCCTGGGCCAGATAAACGGCCTCGTCCCCTGTGAAGCGGGCAATATCCGGGTGGGCCACGTAGAGGAAAGCCCCGGTCTCGATGGCGGCCACCACCGTGTCCGTATAGCGCTCCAAAAGCTCCGGGTCGTCAAAGGGGCGGCCGATGTAGAAATCCGCCGTCTCGTCCCGCAGGAAGTGCTGGCCCAGCAGCAGGTACTCACAGGGCCAGTCCGCCAGCATGGTCTGCAGCTCATAGAAGGAGCGGGAAAAATACTCCGCCTCGAAGCCGATGTGCAGCTCGATCCGGTCCGCGTACTCCTCCCGGAGGGCCAGGAGGGAATCAAAGTAATCCCCTATCTGCTCCGGCTCCATGCGGATGCGGGGCCCGGTCCCCTGCCCCGGCGGAAGCGGAACATGGTCCGCAAAGCCCAGGACCTTGATCCCGGCCCGGATGGCGGCCTCCACGTACTCCCGGTCCTCCCCGGAGGCGTGGCCGCAGCGCTTGGTATGGGTGTGATAATTGGCTGTCATGGGCATGAAAGCCCACCTCTTTTCTTTAGAAAATCCACCGTTTTGCCAACAAATGAGGCAAAACGGTGGAGCAATACGTTCTTCTTATTTCTCGGCCTCACGCACACAGAGGCTGCCCGCGTCCCGATACCAGACGCAGACGTCACAGGTCTCGGGCTCCTCGATCAGCGAGGTTTCGCAGCGCTCGAAGAAACGGCAGAAGCCCTCGGGGTCCGTCACCCGCCCGGCCTGTTCCTCATTCGTCATGGATTTTTCTCCTTTGCACCGATGCGCTCGACCCAGCCGCGGAAGCCCTCAAGCCCCAGGATACCCAGGAACGCGCCGACCTCCTGCTCGCTGATGTCCTGCCCTGTCAGCAGCCACTTCTGCAGAACGGCCAGGAGACCGTTGACAGCGTATTCCGCCATATACTCGATCTGCCAATGGGGGCCCTCATACTGGCTCTCGATGAGCTCCACGACCGCCTTGCGCAGCAGCTCCCCCACCTTATTGAGCAGATTGCGGTTGCCGCCGATGTTCAGCAGGGCGGCATAAAATTCCCGGTCCCGATTCAGAATATCCGTCAGGAAGCTGTACACACTGCCCGGCGCGTCCAGGCCCAGGCTCAGATCCAGATTCTTCTGCTCTTCCTCAATGGTCCTGGCCAGGTCCGTCTCGATCTCCTCCAGGACCTGATGAACGCCGCTGTAGTAATTATAAAAGGTCTTGCGATTGATGTCCGCCCGCTCGGAAAGCTCCTTCACCGTGATGGATTCCAGGTCCTTCTCCGCCAGGAGGCGGGCAAAGGCGATGCGGATGGCCTTTTTGGTTTTCAGTACTCTGCGGTCGATCTTCTTGGTTTTTGTAATCTCTGTAGTGTCCATTTTCCCTTCCACCTTCTGCCCTGACCGGGCGGAAAACATGCCTGCCGGTCATCCTGGCAAGCAAAAATGTTTTCTTTCTTTCTATTATAGTCACGCAAGGAAAAAAGTCAAGGGCGTGTGCAGGAAAAACGCCGTTTTTCATCCTTTTTATGGAAAAAATGAGGAAGCAGCGACCCGTCTGGATCGCTGCTTCGGAAGGAAGAATCGGTATTTCTCACGTGCTGACGATGGCGTAGTAGGCCCGGGCGGTGAGGCGATAGATCAGAACGTAGAAGAGGGCGAAGAGCAGGACGCAGCCCAGATTCGTCATCAGCAGCAGGGAGTTGTTGTCAATGCCGAAGACGACGAGCATCTTGGAGATCATGGGGTAGGCGAAAAGCAGGTGCAGGCAGGCCATGACCAAGGGGGCAAAGAAGACCGTGACCACCTGGGAATTGACGGTGGAGCGGATCTCCTTTTTCGTCATACCCACCTTCTGCATGATGTCAAAGCGACTCTGGTCCTCGTAGCCCTCGGAGAGCTGCTTATAGTAGATAATGAGGGCGGCGGCCACCAGGAAGACGATGCTCAGCAGCACGCCCAGGAAGAAGAAGGTACCGTAAAGGGCAAAGTATCCCGAGCGCATATCCGAAAGGGCGAAGGTGCCGTAATAGAGTATTGCGTCCTCATCCTCCAGGGACATCTCTTGCAGCGCCTTCTGCGCGGCCTCGGCCGCCTCCCGGTCCGCCCCGTCTTCCGTGACGTGGAAGGCCAGGGTCTGGCCGGGCGCGTGCCAGCCCAGGGAGAATTCTCTGCCGTCCGCCGTGGTCACGGCGTCCACAAGGGCAGTCCAGTCCGCCTCCGTCAGCACCAGCAGGGCCCAGCTCATGCCCTCCAGCTCCTCGTTGGGCCGCTCGATGGGTGCTTCGTCCAGCACTCCCGTGAGGGTGATGGTCTTGTCCCCGACGATAAAGCGGCCCGCCGGATAGTGATGCTGCGGGTCGTAAAGCAGGGCCTCCCCGGGGGCCAGGGACAGCTCCGTCTTCATGATCCCGTTATAATCCTCAAGGGGCATCATGTACCAGGTGCCGTATTCGCCGGTATCGTGCCCGGCGACGCCCTCCGCGTCCACTTCACCGAAGGCGGCGAAGGTGCGGTAACGCACCAGATCCTTCTCCCGGCCCCGGGTGACGGCCAGCACCGCCTTCTCGACCCGCTCCAGAATGGCGGGATCCATGTCGGAGCCGGTTTGGTAATAGATAGTCGTCGAAAAATCATAGGGGTACTGGCGGCGCAGAGCGTCCTCCGCGCCCATGAAAAGGCAGCCCGTGGAGGAAAGCATTACCAGCACCATGGTGGCCAGGATGCACACCGAGGCCAGGCCCGCGCCGTTGCGCTTCATGCGATAGGCCATGGAGGAGACGGAGACGAAGTGCTTTGCCTGATAATAATAGCGCTTGTTCTTCTGCAGGGCCCGGCAGAGAGCCACGGAGGCGGCGATAAAAAGCAGATAGGTGCCCACAATGACCATCAGAACGGCCACAAAAAAGAGCGTGACGGCCTGGACGGGATTCGTGATCGTAACGGCCAGGTAATAGGCCCCTCCCAGAAGCAGCAGGCCAAGCACCGCCAGGGGCCAGTTGGCCCGGGGCGGCTTCTCCCCCACCGCCTCGCTTTTCAAAAGGTCCAGGGGCTTGGAAAGGCGGACCTTGGCAAAGGAGAAGAAAAGGAGCAGCAGGAAGATGAGACCGAAGACCGCCGCCGTCAGAAGGAAGGCCATAGGCTGGAAGGAGATGTGATAGGTAACGGCTCCGTAGGTGGCCCGGGCCAGCAGCAGCTCTGCCAGCTTGGAGAAAAGAGCTCCCACCGCCAGGCCAAGCACCAGGGAGAAGAGGAAGGAAAGCAGGGTCTCCCAGAACAGGATGCGGCAGAGCTTCGTCTTGTTCATGCCCAGAACGTTGTAGAGGCCGAATTCCTTATTGCGGCGGCGGATCAGCAGGGCGTTGGTGTAGAAAAGGAAGATCGCGGCAAAGACGCCGACGACGATCATGCCCAGGTTGAGGACGATCTGGGTGGTGCGGCTGCCCATCTGCATGCTTTCGATGGAATCGGAGGCGGACAGGGTCGCCAGGATGAAGAACATCATCACCATGCCCGCTGAGGTGGCGAGATAGGGCAGGTACAGCCGTTTGTTCTTGCGCATCCCCGTCACGGCCAGGCGGGAGTAGATATTCCGGCGCATCAGACTTCACCGCCCGTCGCCAAGAGAGTGAGGGTATCGGAAATCTTCTGATAGAACTGCTCGGTGCTGCTCTCACCCCGGTAAAGCTGGTGGAAGACCTCGCCGTCCCGGATGAACAGGACGCGGGTAGCGTGGCTGGCCGCCTTCACCGAATGGGTGACCATCAGCACGGTCTGCCCCGCCCGGTTGATGGCGGAGAAGAGGCGCAGCAGCTCGTCCGTGGAGTTGGAGTCCAGGGCGCCCGTGGGCTCGTCCGCCAGCAGCAGCTTGGGCTGGGTAATGAGGGCCCGGGCAACGGCGGCCCGCTGCTTCTGCCCGCCGGAGATCTCATAGGGGAACTTTTTCAGCAGCGGCGTCAGCCCCAGAGACTCCGCCAGGGGCTCCAGGCGGGAGCGCATCTCCCGGTAGCTGAGGCCCGCCAGCACCAGGGGCAGGAGGATATTGTCCTCCACGGAGAAGGTGTCCAGCAGGTTGAATTCCTGGAAGACGAAGCCCAGGTTGTCCCGGCGGAAGGAGGCGATCTCGCTCTCCTTGAGCCGGTCCAGGGGCTGGCCGTCCAGGAGGATGCTGCCGGAGGTGGGCTTATCCAGGGCCGCCAGCAGGTTCAGCAGCGTGGTCTTGCCGCTGCCGCTCTCGCCCATGATGGCAAGGTACTCCCCCTGCTCAACGGAAAAGTTGACGTTTTTCAGCGCCTCCACCTGCACCGCGCCGAAGCGGGTGGTATAGACCTTGCGCAGGCCGCTGACTTCAAGAATCGAGCTCATAGTGAGTTCCTCCGTTATTAGGTTTCAGGGATCAGAAGCCGTCTCTGTGTACTGAGTACTGATACTGAGTACTGATCACTGACCATACTATAGCAAAAAGGGAAACGCTGCGCCATCGAAGGGGCTTACGTTTCCCTCTTTCAATCTTACAATTTTGTCATTTGGAGTCAGTGCGCAGCGCTTAGTGCATAGTGCTTAGTGCGCAGGGCATAGTGCGCAGGGTGCGAAACGTCTCATTCCACGCGAAAATCCCGGCGGCTGAGGTCCAGGCGGACCCGGGTGCCCTCCCCCGGTTTGGAGGTGATGGAAATGCCGTGACCCAGGCGGTCACAGACCCGCTTGCAGAGATAGAGCCCCAGGCCGCTGGCCCGCTTGTCCTGCCGGCCGTTGTAACCCGTGTAGCCCTTTTCAAAGACCCGGGGCAGGTCCGCGGGGTCGATGCCGATGCCCGTATCCTCAATGAAGAGGACGGGGCCAGGCTCCGTCCGAACGCGGATGGCGCCGGAGGGGGTATATTTCAGCGCGTTGGAGAGAAGCTGCTCCAAAACGAAGGAAAGCCACTTCTCGTCCGTCAGCACCCGGCCCTCGGCGGGCTGATAATCCAGGCTCAGGCGGCGGGAAATGAACTCCGCCGAGAAGCGCTTCACAGCCCCTCTCACGATGGGGTCCAGGGGCAGCTCCGTAAACACGTAGTCCGTGGAGGCGGACTCCAGCCGCAGGAAGACCAGCACCATTTCCACATACTGCTCCACCCGGAACAGCTCCGCCATAAGGCGGCGGGACGCGGGGGTGTCCTCATTCTGCAGGGTCAGACGCATGGAGGCGATGGGCGTTTTGATCTGATGGGCCCAGAGGGTGTAATAATCCACCGTGTCCATATAGCGGCGCTCCTGCTCCTCCCCCGCCGCCTGCTCCCGCTCCTGCAGCAGCCGCAGAAGGCGTCCGTAATCCTCGTCCTCCGTCGTCTCCGGCGGGGGCAGCAGCTCCGTGAGGGTATCGGGCAGCGTGCGGGCCAGGGCCTCAAGCTCTCTGTGCTTCACCCAGGCCCGGCGGAGGGAAAGGGCAAGGAAAAAGAGCCCCAGGACGGCGCTGACGGCCGCCGGGTACAGCACAGCCTCCAGGGGGAGGCTGTAGAGAGAAAAGATCAGAATAAAAACGGCGACGAACAGCAGCCAGAACAGCAGCGCTCCCCTTCTGGCCTTCAGCCAGGACCAAAAGAACGACTTCATATCCCTACTCCACCAGATAGCCGCGGCCCACCCGCGTGCGGATGAAATCCGGGAGGCCCGCCGCGTCCAGCCGCTTGCGGAGGCGGTTGACGTTGACGGTCAGCGTATTGTCGTCCACAAAGCTGTCCGACTCCCACAGCAACTCCATGAGCCGCTCCCGGCTGACGGTCTGCCCCTTGCTCTGCAGCAGGGCCAGGAGGATGCGGTATTCATTCTTCGACAGCTCCAAACGCTTCTCGCCCACGGTCAGGGTCCCGTCCCCGGTGTTCAGCAGGGCGCCCCGATGCTCCAGCACCGGCATGGGCGCGCCGAAATCGTAGGTTCGGCGCAGGAGGGCCTGGACCTTCGCCATCAGCACGCTCTGGTCGAAGGGCTTGGCGATGAAGTCGTCGCCCCCCATGTTCATGGCCATGACCACGTTCATGTTGTCCGAGGCGGAGGAAATGAAGATCACGGGCACCCGGGAAACCTTGCGGAGCTCCCGGCACCAGTGGTAGCCGTCAAAAAAAGGCAGGGAGATATCCAGCAGCACGAGCTGCGGATCATAGGCGGCGAATTCCGCCATGACCCCCCGAAAGTCTTCCACGATGCGGGTCTCCAGGTCCCATAGGGCCGCCTGGGCCGCGATGGCCTCGGCAATGCCCCGGTCATCCTCCACGATCAGCAGCTTATACGTTTCGGCTCCCCCCTTGCTCTCAGAAAAGCAGAATACACAGCGCGACATGGACAACCGCGAGCCCCAGGATCACCAGCGCCTGCTTCAGGCGATGCTCCGTCAGCAGGCCTACGAATTCCCGCACGGCGGCGTTGGGCCAAAAATACCACTTGGTGGCCGCGCCCATTCCGACGGCCCGCATTTTGACCCGGCGGGCCTTGAGCCCCGCGCGAAAAACGTGATAATTGGTGGTGGCATAAGCCAGCTTGCCGCCGAGGCCCGCCTCCGCCAGCTTTTCCTTGGAGAAGGCCATGTTCTGCGCCGTATCGGCGGACCGGTCCTCAGCGATGATCCGCTCCTCCGGCACTCCCTGCTCCAGCAGATAGCGGCGCATACAGGCGGCCTCGGAGATCACCTCGTCGGGCCCCTGCCCGCCGGAGACCACAAAGACCGGGGCCTTGCCTCCGGCGGCCTCCTGCTCCCGCGCGAAGCGCAGAGCCCGGTCCAGGCGACCCCGCAGGATGGGCGTGGGCGTGCCGTCCCTGCGGATGCCGCAGCCCAGGACGATGAGAACGTCCTTGTCCTTCTCCGGCTCATAGTGCACCACGATGGCAAAGGCCGCGATGGTGCCAAGCAGCATGCACTCAAAGTACAGATACCCTGCCGCGAAAAGGGACAGCAGCAACTCGGAAAGGAAGCTCCCGTCCGGGCGGACGAAGAACAGCACCGCTTCCCCTCCCAGCAGCAGGAGGGCCAGGAGCATCCCCAGGGCATTGACCGGGCGCTTTCCCTCGTGGCGGATCAGCGACACGTTGGAGATGAAAAGGGCCGCGGAAAAGAGCGTCAGAAAGGGCGAGGAGAGCAGCAGATAGTTTCTGGAGGCGTGCAGCAGGCTCCAGAGCAGGTCTCGCTCTCCCATGCCGCTCAGCCGCTCCGCCAGGGTGTAGATATGGGTCAGGCAGACGGAGAGGGCAAAGAGCGCGAAGCCGGAATAATAGATCGTGTTGTAGGAATAGGGGTTATAGCGAAGCTGCCGGAGGAAGGCCCGCAGCAGCAGGGCCACCGCCGCCGCGCAAAAGAGGATCGTCAAAAGCTCCGCCGGGACCTTGCCGCCCTCGCCCCCAAAGCCCAGCAGGCATGCCTCCGCCGCCGCGTAGACGGCGGCAAGGATCGCCAGGTTCCAGACCTTTGGCTTTTTGTCCAGGCTGTCGAAGGGAATACGCATCAGAAGCAAAGGCTGTCCACCCGGGGCAGCAGCTCCAGGAGGCGATTCTTGTAGTTTTCAATCTCCCGGCGGCCCTTCTCGGACTCAAGGCCGCCCCGGCGGATGGTGCGGCGCATGAGGCGGGTATACCCCACGATGCGCGCCTTATCCTCCACAGCCCGCACGGTCTCCTCATCCGCGCCGTCCAGATAAAGCCGCAGCTCCTTCTGCCAGAGCGCCGACGCCATATCCTTGGGGATGCCCAGGAAGTCCTGGCAGCCGGAGGGGTCCAGCTCATGGAAGCCCTCATAGGCATTGAACATGCTGGCCAGCTCGAAGACCGGGTGGCCGTGGCAGAGCGTATCCATATCGATCAGCAGGCTCTCGCCGTTTTGCAGCATGACGTTCTTGATGTGATAGTCCCCGTGCATCATATGATTATCCTCGGGCACGGCGGCCACCAAAGAGACGAGCTTTTCCGCCTGCTCAGCGGGCAGATAGTCCCTGAGGAAAGAGGCCCAATCCAGAGCCACCGCCCGCATATCGGGCATGGACTCGGGCTTCACAACCGTGGAATGGATGAGCTTCAAAAGCTCCACGCTCATCTGCGCAATCTCGTCCACGGTCTTTTCCCCGGTCTGCAGCAGCTTGGCAAAGCTCTTGGCGTTCAGCAGCTCGAAGACGCTGCCGTAGCCGCCGCCCTCCACGCGCACCACGTCATAGGGAATGGCGGTGGGCACGCCCAGGACGAAGGCAGTGCGGGCCAGCTCACGCTCCCGATGGATCTCGGGCAGGGCGTCGGGATTCAGATAGACCTTCACGATGGTGTCCGGGTCGATGCGATAGACCTTGCCGTTGGCCCCCTGGCCGATGACCTCACAGCCCTCCACGGAAATCACCCGATACGCCTTGCGGATCTCCATCATTTCCGTAAAGCCCGTCATATCAAAAATCTCATAGACCTCCGGGGATACGTTGACCAGCACCGTATCCGCCACGGCTTTTTTCAGCCGCAGGATGACCCGCAGGCCCGCGCTGGAAATGTATTGCAGCTTCTCGCAGTCCACGACCACGGACCCGGCGGGATTCGCCTCGCGGATCGCGGAAATCTCCCGCTCCAGCTCCGGAGCGTTCACGGAGTCGACATGGCCCTCGGGATAAAGGGTCAGCGTACCGTTTTCCAGGTTAAAGTTCAGTTTTTCCATTTTCATCGACTCCTTCAAAAACGATCTCGACAAGAGTATGGTATTCCTGCCAGGCGTCCAGCTCCCGCAGGTCCTCCAATATTGCGGCGATAGAGCGATAATACCAGGCCTGCATAGCCGGGTCCGGCTGGTGGAAGGACTTCCACAGGTCGTTCCCCGATTTCTTCCAGTTGCGGTGGAAGGAGCGCATATTGCTCAGCTTGTCCCCCAGCCAAAGCAGCTTGACGGCCGGGTCCTCCGCCTGCCGCAGCTCCTCCAGAGATTCCCGCTTACGCTGGAGCCAGGTCTCCTCCGGGGGCAGGTCCTCCCGCTTGTTCTCCGTTTCCGAGGCCACCAGGGCGGCCACCCGGGGGCCGAAGCGCTCCCGAATTTCCTCGGCGGTAACGGCGGTGTCCTCCACGGTGTCGTGCAGGACGGCGGCGGCCAGCAGCTCCTCGTCCGCGGACATGGTGCCTACGATGGCGGCCACCTCCAGGGGGTGGAGGATATAGGGCGTATTCTCCCGGCGGCGGCGCTGGCCGCTGTGGGCCTCGGTTGCGAAGCGTATCGCTTCTTCAAAAACTGTCATAGACGCCTCCCAGCTTCCTGCCGAGCAGGATAATCTCAAGGTAAATTGTACCACAAGCGCCCCCCTCCGTCAATAAAACGGCGGCGCAAAAATGGGGCGCGGCAAAAAGCCGCGCCCCATCCGGAAGCGTATCCGATATTTGCTCAGCCGTTCAGAGCCCCGGCGGGCAGGCTGTCGGCACGGAAGAGGATCAGCTCGGGATACCACTGATCCTTATTCTTGCTGTAAGCGGAGCAGACGATGCTCTCGTCCAGAGCCTCGATCTCCGTAGTGTAGCTCCACAGGCCCTCCTCGGTGGCTTCGCCCTTGATAAAGGAGGCGGCGTCGGCCTTGGCGATCTCCTCGGTGGCGCCCAGATAGAACCAGGTGTAGGACTTGGAGAGATCGAAGGTCGCGGTGATCTTGCCGTCGGCGACGGTGATCTTGGCGTTGCGGACCTTGAACATGGAGGAGCTGGAATCCACGGTGACGTCATAGGTGCCTGCCTTGAGCTGGGCGGCCTTGACGGGGGTCATGCCCTCTTCCTCCACGGACTTGCGGGCAATGGTGTCAGAGGAGCCGGCTACGTCACGGGCAGGGCCCTCAGCGGCGATGGACTCCATGGCGGCCTTGGCGTGAGCGACCAGCAGCTCCTGGATCGCGGGGAACTCGCCCAGGCCCTTCAGGCGGACGGTGG